>JBGSYU010000043.1:0-7838 GCA_041750715.1 Lacipirellula sp. | reverse complement strand
ATCACTACGGCGACGAGGGCGGCGCGTACTGGATTGGCCGCCAGGCCCTGGCGGCCGTCGCTCGCGCCGCCGATGGCCGCGGCGGGCCGACTGCGCTCACCCAAGCGATTTCCGAGCGTTTAGGGGTGGACGACCCGCGAGGCATCCTCGGCGAGCTCGAAACCACAGGAAATGTCCGCGGCGCGATCGCCTCGTTGGCAGATGCCGTTGAACGTGTTGCGTCCGGTGGCGACCCAACTGCGCTTAGAATCGTCAACGAAGCTGCCGACGAACTAGCGGCGATGGTCGCTACCTTGGCGAGGACCTTGTCGTTCGGCGAGCAATTTCCGCTGGCCCTGGCGGGCGGCGTGATCTGCGGCAGTGACCTGCTCCGCAACCGACTTCTGGCGGCGTTGAAAGACCGCTCGCTCAGCCCCTATCCAGTTAAGACGGTCCCGCATCCCGTCGCCGGCTGCCTGCGTATCGCGCGGCAAGAATTTTGATCGCACTTCGGGTACCTGTAGCGGGATGGAGTCATTCTGAGCGGAGCGAAGAATCTAGAACGACGCTAGATCCTTCGCTTCGCTCAGGATGACTGACGCTACCCCCCGGCAGAGCCGTGGGCGTTCATAGTTACCGAGTCGTGGTTCCGCCAGCTTCGTCAGCATAGGCGGTCGAAGCATCCGCCCAGCGTTGGTCGTCGGTGAAGAACCGCGTCGTTTCTTCCGCCGCGAGCTTCACCTCCAGTTCCTCGCACGCGACTTCCGTGCGGAAAACGTGCGTGCCCGACTTCGACGCCTTGGCGTGAATTTTCAGCACCGTATCGCTGCCGGCCGCCAGGTCGATCGCCCGGAACGACACCCGCCCGTCGCGGATCGTATGCTGGCCGCCTTCGACGTGCGAGGGATCGATCCCTTCGGAGAACATCGCCACGATGTTCACGCCCTTCGCCGCGGTCATGCCGCGGTTTTTGATGCGGATTTCGTACGTCGCCATCTCGCCCACCGGGACGACGCCCTTCGGGTCCGTCACGTCGAGCTTCAAGTCCGCCAAGGCTTCGACGGTCACCGAAACGCTCTTGGAGTCGCTCAAATCGCCGCTGGCGGTTTGAGCGGACAGTTCCATCATATTCACGCCCGGTTGCGACATGCGGCACTGCACCTCTAGGAACCGCTCCTCACCGGCGTTCAGGCCCGATGGGTTCCAGAGAAGGACGCGGCGATCGGCGTCCCACTCGTGGCCGTCGCTCGCTTTCACCAACTCGGCGCCCGTCGGAAGATTGACTTTGACCGCGACTTGCTCCGCCGCCGCCGTGCCGGGGTTACGCACGCGGAGGTAATAGGTCGCCACGGCGCCGGCGTACTTCTTGTCGGGGCCGCGCCAATCGACTTGCAACTCCGCCTTGCGACACAGGACCGTCTTAATCGTTTCGGTCTTAAGATCGCCGGCGGCCGTAGCCGTCGCTTGAATTCTCAGTTCGCCGGCCTCGCGAGCGGTCAACTCCAGCTCGATCTTCTTCGATTCGCCAGGGGCGAGCGCGCCCACTTTGTGTTTGACGATCGAACTCTTGTCGCCGCCCGGCGGCGTCAGTTCGATGGAAATGTCTTCGGCGGCGCCGTTGCCGGGGTTGCTCACCGTCAGGCCGTAGCGCTGCGACTTGCCAAACAGCACGTCGCCAGGGCCTGTGATTTCCATTTGGAGCTTGGGCTCTTGAATTTCGACGGTCGCCTGGCCAAGGGTCGGAGCGTGATTCAGTTCCACGCCCAACTGCATCTCGCGCCCGCTGCGTGGAATGAGCTGCAAGGTGAGCGTCTGGGAGGCGCCTGCCGGCAGTTCGTACAATTGCCATGTAATTCGACCGCCGCGTTCGCCGGCTGCCGCGTCCGTGGAAGGTCGCTCGACGGTGCCGTTCGATGCAGACGCATCGACCAATTCGGCGCCCGCCGGAGCAGCAATCGACGCGACCAAATCGCGCGCGGAAACGTCGCCCTTGTTGACGACGGTCACCCGGTACTCGGCCTGCCGACCGACGACAATTCGCTGCGGCCCTTCGATATTCGAGAGGATCATCGGCTGGCGGCTCGTGAACAGCAGGGCGCTCGTCGGTCGAGACGCGGATCTCGATGCTGCCGAGGGTTTCGATTGAATTCTCGCCGTCGAAGGAGCCGGCGCCTCGGAACGGAAACTGTTATTCGGCGCTTCGTCGTCAAGTTGGCCGAACGTCTCGTCAGTCGTCCGCGGCTTGACGCCAACAGCCCGCGGACGGAAGGCGGCAGCGGCGTTTTCTTCCACGGCGGCGGTGCGAGACGGGGTGGGACGCGGCGCTAGCGTGCTGGGCATGGGCGGCGCTGGCAGACCGTCGCCTTCGATTGCCGCGTCCTCGTTCGTGACGGCGACGTCCCCACTCTCGTTCTCCTCCGGCTCCTCGCTCAAAAGTGCATCGCGGAGGTCGCGATGCGGGGTTGTCTGGGGCCGAGGCGCGGCGTTTTGCGGACGCGCCGGTTTTGCGGACGCGACTGCAGGCGTCTCGCGCAAGTAGCTTGGCAGCTCTTCGGCGTCGTCGGCCGAGGGCGGAGCGATGTCGCTCTTGGTGATCGCCTGAGGCGATTTCGTCGTCGCGTCTTCGGCCTTATCTTCCTGCTCCTGCGCAGGCGTCAGGCCGGACAGCGCTTCGGCTAGTTCGTTGCGCCGCGTGCTGGGGGTTGGCGAACTGCGGGCAATCCGCGAAGTCGGCTGAGTCGCAGGCGCCTGAGCCGCACGGCTCGCGGGCTGCTGCTGACGAGCCGGCTGCGCCGAACGCGATGCCGTCGCGCGAGGCTGTGTCCTCTTCGCAGCTTGCCGCTGCGGCCCCAGTTCAGCCGGGTCGTACGGCAGGGGAGCGTCGCCGATTTGACGCTGTTCGCCGCCGCCGCGCATCGACTGCGGCAATAGGCTTGGAAGCTTGAGCTTGCCGAAGAACGAATTGCTCTTACCGGTCGGCGATTGGTTCGCTTCGCGCGGCGAGCGCGCCTGGCGAGACTGCTCCGCTGCAACGGCAGCCGGTTTGAATTGCGGATCTGCGTGGTAGCGTGGCCGGGCCTGGTTAACCTGTGCCTGAGGCGGCTGCTGCCGCGAACGCATCCCCGCTCCGTCTTGTGCTAGCAGCGTTGTGGCCGTGCAACTTGCGAAAGTCACGGCGATGATCCATCCACGCATCATGATTGCATCCCTGCACGACGAGTCGAGGGTACGAATGCCCGTTGCAGAGAGTCATCGGCTTTGCGTGTCGCGGGGAATGAATCAGTCCCGAAAAGAATTCCGATAAAATAAAATGGGCAAGATGCCGGCCGGTGCTAGCAATCAAGAAAAGGCGAAGGCAACCACGACGGACACGACGAAAATGCAGGAAATTGAACCGCTGATGAACGCTGATGGGCGCTAATAAAGGCAGATATGAATTCCATCAGCGTTTATTAGCGTTCATCAGCGGTTCTACAGTTTTTGAGTCTTCGTCGTGCCCGTCGTGGTTAATCTTCCTAACTGCTGCGGCCTTCGACGGACTTTGTGACGACGAAGCCCAGGTCGCGGAGCATGGCGTAGTCGGCTTCGGGGAGCTGGCCCTTCGTGGTGAGATAATCGCCGACGAAGATCGAATTGGCCGCGTACAGGCCCAATGGCTGTAGGCTGCGAAGGTGCATCTCCCGGCCGCCGGCGATGCGCAGCTCGCGGCTAGGATTTACCAGCCGGAACATGGCCAGCACCTTCAGGCAATAGTTGGGCGTCAGCTCTGAAGGCCCGGCCAGCGGCGTACCCTCAATCGGGTTGAGGAAGTTCACGGGAATCGACTCGACGCCCAGATCGCGCAGTTCCATCGCCATCGACACCACGTCGCGGGGCTTCTCGCCCATGCCGATAATGCCGCCCGAGCAGAGCTCCATGCCGGCGCTGCGCACGGCTTTGAGCGTGTCGATGCGGTCCTGGTAGGTGTGCGTGGTGCAGATTTCGCCGTAATGCTCGGCGCTAGTGTTGAGGTTGTGATTGACCTTATTCACGCCGCACGCTGCGAGCCGCTCAGCCTGGTCTGGCGTGAGCAGGCCGAGGCACGCGCAGATATCGAGGCCATATTGCCGCTTGATCTCGGGCACGATTTGCTCGACGGCAGCCAGCTCGCGCTCATTGGGGCCGCGGGCCGAGATGACGATGCAGTACGTCTTCGCATCGCGCTCGGCGGCCGCCTTGGCGCCGGCCAGAAGTTGCTCGCGGTTGAGCAGATTATAGCGCGGGATCTCGGCGTCGGAGACTTTCGACTGCGAGCAGTAGCTGCAATCCTCCGGGCAGAGGCCGCTTTTGGCGTTCATCAGGAAATAGAGCTGCACCGTGCGGCCGAAGTAACGCCGGCGCACTCGATAGGCGGCGGCGAGCAAATCGAGAAGCTCGTCGTCGGGGGCCGCCAGCACGCTCACCGCTTCGTCGGCCGTGAGCTGGTAGCCGTCCAGCACGCGGCTGGCCAGCTCGTTCCAAGAAGGAATAGTCGCAATCTCGGATTCGACGATGCTCATCGCGTAACCTGTCGAGGAAAACCTGCCAAAAAACGGGAGCCTATGAGTATCGCCGCTTCACAGGCCGGCGCCACCCCCTCGCACTTCGGACTGGCCGCTTAAGCGGCCAGTCCGCCCTGGGTACGCGGCCTCCGGCGCCGAAACGGCGCCAGTGGCGGCGTGTTCGCGCTTGGCACGGCTGTCAGTCCCCGTAAGATGGAGGGTTGATCGCCAATCCACGTTGAGCATTTACCATGGGATTTCACCTCGTCCGCTACGGCCTCCTCGGTCATGTCGGCACATTTGCCGCGGTGGATGCGTTGCGCTACCCGCGCCGTAGCCGGGTGGTCGTCCGCAGCCCGCGCGGTCTGGAGGTGGGCGAGGTGCTGGCGGAACCGGACGACGACGGGCGCCGCGGCGCGGTCGACGGCCAAATCCTGCGGCGAATGAGCGTGCAAGACGATCTGCTAGAAGCGCGCTTGCAGCGTCGGCGCCACGAGGCTTTCGAGGCGTGCCAGCACTTGCTGGAGCAAGCGGGGGCGCCGGCGGCGTTGGTCGATGTGGAGCATCTGTTCGACGGCGAGGGGCTGTTCTTCTACTTTCTCGGCGACCCGCCGCAACAGGCGACCGAAATCACCAGCCGCCTGGCGGAAACGTACGAAGCGGCCGTCGAGTTCCGCAAATTCGCCGACACCCTTTCAGAGGGCTGCGGCCCGGGTTGCGGCACCGAGGAGGCCAAAGGCCAAGGCGGCTGTGCAAGTTGCACGAGCTGCGCGGTGGCGAGCGCCTGCGGGAGTCGAAAGTAGCCGACATTGACTGCGGTTGCTGGAATCTGTACTTACGGATCTCCTATTGGAGGTCCGTCTCGTGTCGAGGACGTGTGCATTAACGCTTGTCTGGCTGTTAGCGGCGTCGGTCGGCTGCCAATCGCCAAATTGGGGCAGATCGATCATTGATTGCGTCTTCGACGTCTTTGATGGCGACAGCATAGCTGAAGACTCTGCTGAAGAGGCTGCGCAAAGACAGAGCGACGCGGCGTGGAAGGGCTACTGGCGCGACAATCCTTCGGCCAATCCAACAATGACCGCAGCCTTCGCAGAGGAGTAGGTCCGCAAACTACTCGGCTGTACTTCCGAGCGAGGCCAGGAACTCGCTCATCTCGCTGGCGGCGTGGGCATTGCCTTGAACGCGGGCGGCTTCGATGCCGCTGCGGAGGTAGGTGCGGGCTTCTTCGACGCGAGCAAGGCGGACGAGCTGTTGCGCGGCCATGAAAAATGCCGGGACGTACGGGGGCGTTTCGCGGGTCAGTTCGTTGAATCGCGTAAGGCTGCCGTCGTGGTCGCCTTCTTTGTCGAGCTCCATCGCCAGGCTGTAGCGCAGAAACGTGTCGCGCGGGTCGTCGACGAGCATCGCTTCGATCTTTTCGCGCCGCGACATCCCTAGCTCCTTACAACTTCGGCACGTCGGCGCCGGGTGAAATCTTCAGAAGCAAACCTGTCGGCGCTTCACCGGCGCCCGCGTTCTCGCCGAACGCAGTGACGTATAAGACGCCGTCGGGGGTGAACGCCAGCGAAGTCGGCCGCTCGATAGCGGTGATTTTCACGGCGCGGGTTGATTGGCGGCCGTTTACGTCGGCGGCGTCGATGCGATAGACGCCGCCGGATTTGGGGTTGGCGTGGGCGAAGTCGAGGGCGTAGAGATCGCCGCTGGGGCTGTAGGCGAGGCCGGTGACGTCGTAGAGGCCCGTCTTAAGAATGAGAGCCGGCGTGCCGCTAGTGGGGCCGTAGAAGCCGATGAGGCTGTCTCGCTCGCTGCCTTTGGCGCCCATTTGGCCGATCAGCAGGTAGTGCGAGCGAGATTTCGTGTTTACCGTTGCGGCGGAGGGCGACCCGGCGCCGATGATGCGTCGGGTGGCGATGAACGGCTGCAAATCGGCCAGCTTGTTGCCGGCCATGCTCGCCTTGAGCACCCAGCCCTGGTCGGGATCGCCAGCGGAGGTCACGTACAATGCCTTGTCGAGCTCGTCTTCGATCTTGGCGAGGGCGAAGAAGGCGCCTTCGCCAGTTTTCGAGCGTGAGTCTTTAGGAATCGGCCCGACGGAGTGGTCGGCTTGATCATAGGCGAGCGACTTCGCATCGGTGGGCAGCGCGTAGACGCGGACCACGTCTTCCCCGTTGCCAAGTCCGCCGGTTCCGACGGCGAGCTTGGTGCGGGTGAGGAATTCGAGTCCCAACGGGCCGACGGCGTACTCCCGGTCGTCGCCGAACTTGCCCATCGGGAACCCAGTGATGACGGGCGTCTTCTCGGCCGGCTTGTCGGTGCTGATGCGAACGACTTGGCCGGCGCCGCTTTCAGAGAAGAACAACTCGTAGGGGGCGCCGGCGGGCAGGTTGGGGCGAAGCGCCAACCCGCAGGGGTTGTTGAGATCGGTGGCGATCTTTTCGACGGTGTACTTCGACGACTCGTCGGCAGGCTCAGCGAACGCCGGCAGCTCTTCGGTTGGCTTGGCGGAAGTCTCCTGCGCAACGGCCGTCCAGCTATGACACGTCAAACAGAAAGCCAAAAGGCAAATGCATGTCTCACGCAAAGGCGCAAAGGCGCAAAGGAAGAAATGAATTGATCTCTTCTTTGCGCCTTTGCGCCTTTGCGTGAGGTATTCTTTGTTTGCCATAAGTCACAGAAGCTAAGCGCCGACCGCGTGAGCTTTTTCGTAGGCGGTGATCTTCGCCTCGTGCTCCAGCGTGAGGCCGATGTCGTCGAGGCCGTTCAGCAGACAGTGGCGGCGGAAGGGTTCGACGTCGAACTTGGCTGAGAATCCGTGACCGTCGGAGAGCGTGCACGTCTGAAGATCGGCGGTCAGCTCGTAGGGCTTATGTTTCGCGGTCCGCTGGAATAGCTCTTCGACTTGCTCCTCGGAAAGCCGAATCGGCAGCAGGCCGTTCTTGAAGCAGTTGTTGTAAAAAATGTCGGCGAAGCTGGGAGCGACGATCGCGCGGAAACCGTAGTCTTCCAGGGCCCACGGGGCGTGCTCGCGGCTCGATCCGCTGCCGAAGTTGCGGCGGGCGAGCAGAATGCTCGCGCCCTTCGCCTCGGGCTTGTTCAGCACGAACTCGGGATTGGGCGTGCCGTCGTCCTTGCGCATCCAGTCCCACCACAGACACTCGCCGCAGCCGGTCCGTTCGATCCGCTTGAGGACCTGCTTCGGGATGTTCTGGTCGGTGTCGATGTTGGCCCGGTCGAGGGCGACGGCTTTGCCGGTGTGGGTGGTGAAGGGTTTCATAGGATTATCCCTCTTGCATTTCCAGCGTGTATTCCCAGTAGCCTTTTTCGTCCCGTTGTCGG
>JBGSYU010000042.1:0-6800 GCA_041750715.1 Lacipirellula sp. | reverse complement strand
GTCTTTTGCGACTAGCGAGTTTGTCGGCAAGTAGCGCCTCTAGTCGCAAAAGACTCCCGACCCCCTTTCGCTAGACGGACCCACTACCCTTATTTCATGCCTATAGGACGCGGGCGCCGACTTGGTTATTCTGGGGCGTGCCGCTTTTGCACCGCATTGAGGTCGCTTGCCTTGGAGAAGTCGAGATGAATTGGCGTCCGTTGCTGGCTTCTGTTCTGCTGTTCGGCAGTTCCGTCCAAGCCCACGCACAAATTGCCGCCGAAGAAGGCCGGCCGCAGGTGCTATGGCAGGACGCTCGACCGCTGATCGGCCAAATGGCGTTTGTCGCCGGCAAGGTGATCGACGTGAACACCGCCGGCCGAATTACGTTCGTCAACTTCGACTCGCAGCGGCCGGCAAGGTTCACGGCCGTCATCTTCGAGAAGGATCTTACGAATTTCCCCAAGCCGCCTAAGGAAATGTACGCCGATAAAATTGTCCGCGTCGGCGGCACCGTGTCGAAGTTCAAGGACCAACCGCAGATCGTCGTCATCTCGCCAAGCCAGATCGAAGTACTCGACAAAATGCCGCCCACGTCCGCGCCGCCTAAGACGGTCGCCCCGCAGTCGAAGCCGGGCGAGATCGTCGTCGCGTCCTACAATATGCTCAACCTGTTCGACGACCACGACGACCCGTATCGCGACGACGAAGGAACTCCCGCGAAGCCGCGCCCCGAGATGCAGCGGCTGGCCGATAGCATCCGCGGACTTAACGCCGACGTGATCGCCGTCGAAGAGGTGGAGAACCGCGATTACCTTGAGCGATTCGTCAGCGTCTTTCTACCCGACATGGGCTACGACCACGTGGTGCTATTCGAAGGCAACGACACGCGCGGGATCGACGTGGGGCTGATTTCGCGCATTGCCGTCGGGAAGGTGGAGTCGAATCGCCACGTCACGTTTCCGGGCCTCGACGGCAGCTCGCGCCGATTCAATCGCGACGTGTTGGAAGTCACGCTGTTGCCCAAGGACGCTCCGCCGCTGGAGGTGTGGGTCGTTCACCTCAAGAGCAACGCCGGCGGGCGCGAAGAGGCGGAGCCGATCCGCATTCCCGAGGCCCAACAGGTTCGACGCATGCTCGACGAGGAGCTAGCCGACGACCCGGACGCGCGGATTATCGTCGCCGGCGACTTTAACGACACATGGGAGAGCGAGACGATAAAAACCATCGTGGGCCCCAGCGAGGGCGCCCTATGGTCGGCCGGCAGCGAGTCGCAGGACCCGGCGCTGGTGACGTACAACCGGGGCGAGTTTCGAACGGTAATCGACTTTTTGCTCTGCTCGCCGGCGATGGCGCGGCAATTCGTGAAGGGTTCGTACCGCAACCCGCAGGGTTCGGTCGAGTCGACGGGGTCGGATCACAACCCAATCTCAGCGACGTTTCGCATGAAGTAAGCCCGCTTTCGGGGGCAAAAGTCGAGTCATTCTGAGCGGAGCAAAGAATCTGGCGTTACGCTTGATCCTTCGCTCCGCTCAGGATGACACGGGCTGAACCGAGAATTATCCCAACAACAACGGCGCCTCGCCCTCCCCGTCGCGCTGCTCCCACTGTCGCCTGACTTCGCCAAGGCCATACACGCACAGCTCGAAATTATCGCTTAGCCGCATCAGTACGTCGTCGGGCGCCGATTCCTCGGCCGCCGCTGGCAGGCGGCTGGCGAGGTAATAGTTCCGCTTGCCCTGGTCGCAGTAGTCGATGAGGCTGTCCTTGCGGCCCTGCCGCATGCGGTTGGCCATTTCAGGATACACGCCGGTCCAGAACAGCGTGAAGTCGCCGATGTGGCGATGCATCTGCCGCCGGGCGGCGCCTTGGCGCGCCTGGGCTTCGGCCAGCATGTCGGCGACCTGCATCAGCCGCTCGCCGCGCGGGGAGCGGAGGTTGTACATGGCGTCGCATTTCACGAAGCGGACGAGCATTTCCGAGACGTAGTCGACCAGCGGCGGGTCGACCACGCCCATTCGCACGGCGAAGGCGTACTCGGTGAGCCCGGCGAAGAACCGGCGCAGCAGCTCATGGCGTCCTGGCGGGTCGGCAGTCATACACTTATTTTACATTGGAGATTCGAAACGGGTCAAATCCAACGTGTGCGGGAGGCCGCCATTTTCGGATATCGGCTGGCGAAGGCGCAACTTGCCAGTAAAAAACTGAACCACGACGGCACGACGGACGCGACGAAAGGCAAAACAGACGATCGACCAGTTTTCTTCGTCGTGTCCGTCGTGACGTCGTGGTTAATTCTTCGGCAGCGCCGTGAGCAACGACTCCACATAGTCGCCCACCTCCTTGAGCGCCTGGTCCCGCGGGCGCTCCGAAGCTTCGGCGATGCGGCGGACGATGGCGGAGCCGACGATGAGGCCGTCGGCGACCAGCGCCAGCAGTTTGACGTGTTCCGGCTGGCTCACCCCGAAGCCGATGCAGATGGGTAGCGGCGTCTGCTCGCGGAGCCAGGCGACGTTCTCGGCCAGCTCGGGCGGCAACTGGGTCCGCTCGCCGGTGATGCCGGCGACCGAGACGTAGTAGACGAAGCCGGTCGAGGTTTCGCAAATCCGCAGAGCCCGGTCCCGCGGGGTGAGCGGCGTGACCAGTTGGATGAGGCTAAGGTCGCGCAGGGTGCAAATCTTCAGAAGTTGCGGCGATTCCTCCACCGGCAGGTCGGGCACGATCAACCCCGCCACCCCCGCGGCGCGCACGTCGTCGCAGTACTTCTCGACGCCGTGGCGGTAGACGATCGCGTAGCTGACCATCGTCACCACCGGCGCCGCAAGCTTCGGCGCCGTCTCGCCGAGCATAGCGAGGATGTCGCGGAGCTTGACGCCCTTGTCGAGCGAGCGGGTGTAGGAGGCCTGGATCACCGGCCCGTCGGCGATCGGATCGCTGTAGGGGATGCCGACTTCGCACATGTGGGCGCCGCGGGCGACGAGTTCCTTGAGGACCGCGGCGGTGAAGGCGACGTCGGGATCGCCGGCCGTGATGAACGGCATGAGCGCCTTGCGGTTCTCCGAGCGAAGCTTGGCGAAAAGTTGATCAATTGATGGCATGGAGTTGAGAATTCGCCTTGGTATAATTCAATAGCCGTCGCCCCGACGCCGAACAGACTGGATCGCTCGGAGACCACAAATGACAGCAAATCAGATGCTTGAGTTTATGAATCGCTCGCCTTTCGAGCCGATTGAAATTCACCTGTCCGACGGGGCGGTGATTCAAGTTACGGAACCGTACTCAATTGCGACCAAGCCTCATAGTCAATCGTGCGTCGTATTCGTGGACGATGAAGTGGCAAGGCATATCGCGTATCGTAATGTGACGGAGGTCATCACCAAACCACTCAATGGAGCGCAGGCGACCCCGCGCTAATTTCCGCAACATTGGATCGGATCGACGCGAACGTTCGAACTTGTTCACTAGGGTCGTTTCGGATCGTCGGGGATAGTCCATCCGGACCGCAGAAACTCTAGGCTTACGTCTCTCACCCCTTCCGGACAGAATGTCCCGTACCTCATCCCCGAGACCCGAGTTGGAGGAACAATAAGAACATGATGACCGCTAAGCCGAAGAGCGCGAGAAGCGCTCGCACCAGCGCATAGAGAGCTGAAACGGCGGGTTTCCAAGGGAAGTCAACCAAACTTCACGCCCTTCAGCCGCGCAATCTCACTCGCATCCTTATCCCCCCGCCCGCTGAGGCATACGACGATCACGTCGCCCTTCGATCGGCCCTTCGCCAGCTCCATCGCCTTGGCGATGGCGTGGGAGCTTTCTAGCGCCGGCATGATTCCCTCCGTCATCGCTAGTGCGTCGAACGCGGCCATCGCCTCGTCGTCGCGGCAACTGGTGTAGCGCACCCGGCCGGCGTCTTTCCAGTAGCTGTGCTCGGGGCCGACGCCGGGGTAGTCGAGGCCGGCGGACATCGAGTGAACCGGGCTCGTCTGCCCGTCCTCGTCCTGCATCACATAACTGAAGCTGCCGTGGAGCACGCCGGGGCGGCCGTAGGTGAGCGGGGCGGCGTGCTCGCCGGGCTCGTTGCTGCGGCCGCCGGCTTCGACGCCGATCAGCTCGACTTCTTTGTGCTCGATGAAGGGGTAGAACATGCCGGCGGCGTTGCTGCCGCCGCCGACGCAGGCGATGGCCATGTTGGGGAGAGCCCTAAGCCGCGAGCGGCATTGGTCGATGGTTTCTTGGCCGATGACCGATTGGAAGTCGCGGACGATGCGCGGGAAGGGGTGGGGGCCGACGACCGAGCCGAGGATGTAGTGCGTGTCGCCGACGCTCGACATCCAGTCCCGCATCGCTTCGTTGATCGCATCCCGCAGCGTGCGGCTGCCGCTGGTCACGGGGCGGACCTCGGCGCCCAGCAGCTTCATCGAGAACACGTTCGGCGCCTGCCGGCGGATATCTTCCTCGCCCATGTAGACGACGCACGGCAGGCCGAAGTGGGCGCACGCAGTGGCTGTCGCCACGCCGTGCTGCCCGGCGCCGGTCTCGGCGATGACGCGAGTCTTGCCCATGCGGAGGGTGAGCAGGGCCTGGCCGAGGGTGTTGTTAATCTTGTGGGCGCCGGTGTGGTTGAGGTCCTCGCGCTTCAGCCAAATCTGGGCGCCGCCGATCTGCTCGCTGAGGCGCCGGGCATGATACAGGGGCGAGGGGCGTCCCACAAAGTGCTTGAGCAGCTCCTCCAGCTCGGCCTGAAACGCGGCGTCGGCCCGGGCCTTGGCGTACTCCGCTTCGAGCTGGTCGAGGGCGTAGACGAGCGTTTCCGGCACGTAGCGGCCGCCGAAATCGCCGAACCGGCCCTGGGCGTCGGGGCCGTCGGCGCCAGATCGCGTTGCTTTTCCCGCTGGTATGTTGATACTCACAGTCGTCGTTGCTCCTCGCTAGATTGTCGATGGGCGGCGCCGATCATTCAAGGCAAAAAGTCCGGGAGAAGATTTCTCGCAAAGGCGCTAAGGCGCAAAGAAAAACGCAAAGAAGACATAACGCCGTCTGAATCCAGGGACTATCCCACTCAAGTTCATCCATCTTCGTTTTCTTTGCGGACCTTTGCGCCTTAGCGCCTTTGCGTGAGACATCCACGCATCCCACCAATTTTACGCTGATCAAACCATAGAACCATGATGCACAAGGCCGCGACAAACGTAGCTGCTTGCACCCTGTTGCTCTCGTTCGTCGTTGGCGCTCGCGCCCAAGAGTCTGCCGCGGCGGTCGACGCCGATATTCTGCTGCGCGGCGGACAGGTTTTGGATGGCTCAGGTTCGCCCGCGGTGGCGGGGGACGTGGCGATTCGCGGGGACCGCATCATCGCCGTCGGACAGTTCACGCCGGGGAAGATTGGCGAGACGATCGACTGCACGGGGCTGATCCTGTGCCCAGGGTTCATCGACCTGCACAATCACAGCGACGAGTCGATCGTCGCTGCCGAGACTCGCACGGCGGAGAACTACCTCCGTCAGGGCTGCACGACGCTGGTCACCGGCAACTGCGGCGGCGGCGCTAGCGACACCGAAAAATATCTCGCGGAGATCGACGCCCATGGCGCCGGCGCGAATGTCGCCCACCTTATTCCACATGGCACGGTCCGCTCGCTGGTGCTGGGCCGTCGGCAGGTTGATCCGACTCCCGAGGAACTAGCCAAGCTGCGCGAGTTGGTCGATCAAGGCATGCGGGCCGGCGCGTGGGGCATGGCCACCGGGCTCATCTACATCCCGGGCGCCTACGCGAAGATCGACGAGCTTGCCACGCTTACGGAAGTCGTCGGCCAGCACGGCGGCATCTACGCCAGCCACATTCGCAGCGAGGACGGCGCGCTGCTCGAAGCGGTTGACGAAGCCATCGAGATCGGCCGTCGCGGTAAGGCGCCGGTGCATATTTCGCACTTGAAGGCGTCGGGCAAACCGTATTGGGGCATGGTTCGCGGCGCCGTGAAGCTGATTGAGGACGCCCGCGCCGCCGGCCAGACGGTGACCGCCGATCAGTATCCCTATATCGCCAGCTCCACGTCGCTCGATGCGATGCTGCTGCCCGACTGGGTGCGCGAAGGTAGCCGCGAGGAAATGGTCAAGCGGTTGTCCGATCCCGAGCAAGTCGAGCGAATGCGGCCGGCGGTGCAGGCGGCGCTCGACGAGCGGCCGCACATTCGCATCGTGTCGTACAAGCCGAAGCCCGCGTACACGGGCCGCGCCCTGCACGAGATCGCCGCCGAAGAGCAGCGGCCGCTATTCGACGTGGCGATTGAAGTGATTCGCGAAGACAATCCTTCGGTGATTAACTTCGGCATGACCGAAGAGGACGTTCGGTTCGTGATGCAGCAGCCGTGGGTGGCGACGGCGTCGGACGGCTCGGTGAAGGCGCCCAGCGGCGACATGGTGCATCCGCGAAGCTTCGGCACGTTCCCGCGGAAGATAGGGCTGTATGCGGTGCGTGAAAAGGTGTTGCCGCTGGAGCAAGCGGTTCGCAGCGCTACCGGGCTGCCCGCCGACGTACTCGGCTTGCCTGAACGCGGATACGTTCGCCCAGAATACTTTGCTGACATCGCCGTCATCCACCCGACTGATATTCTCGACGGCGCCACGTTTGACAAACCATTTGAGCCGCCCGCCGGCATTCCTTGGGTGATTGTCAACGGCAAGGTCGCCGTGAAGAATGGCGAGCCTGCGATGACGCTCTCCGGCCGAGCGCTGCGGCATCGCTCCACCTTGGCAGGTTCCGCAGGCGGCAAGTGAACCGCACGGGGTCGGGAGTCTTTTGCGACTGGAGGCTCTGATGGCCGC
>JBGSYU010000041.1:0-2328 GCA_041750715.1 Lacipirellula sp. | reverse complement strand
AGCTCCGCGAGGCTATCGACGCCGGGCGTGGCGACGACGATCACGCTGCCGCCATCCCCGCCGTCGCCGCCGTCGGGCCCGCCGCGCGGGACGTATTTCTCCCTGCGAAAGCTCATGCAGCCATCGCCGCCGCGGCCAGCTTCCACTTCAACGGTGACGCGATCGACGAACATTTGAGTTGGCGGCGGGAAATTGAGTTGGTCACTCGCGACTTGGAAGCAATCTGTGCAAGCTTTCGCGGAGGCGCGTGCAGAGGTCGAACATTTCCTGGGCGTCTTCGAGCGTTGCCGATGCACCGGGGTAACGATCGTCGGTGGCGGCATCGGTTAGATCGGCCAATTGGGCCTCGTCCCACGACCAGGTCGGCTCGGCCTCGTGCAGCATTCGACCGAGTCTAACCAGATCGTGGATGTACGGTGGGACGACGTTGTGCGAGACGAGGATACCTTTGATCAATTTCTCGACGCACTGTTGCGCGTGAAAGCATACCGCGCCGTAATCGGTCAGGTTCTCGACGGCGAGTTCCCGGCCGGCCACCCCGTAATCACCCTCGGCCTTGTTGAACCATTCTCGAACGATTTCGCTCATAGAGCGTGACTCCTTTATCGATCGCTTCCCGAACTAACGGGTCGCACTCTCGGTATCGCCGCGCCGCGTCTTCCGGCGTGCGAATTACTATATCGTTGGAAAACGGCGCCGAAGTTCTACGGCGGAGGGCTCGCCGCACGTCGCGGCTCCTCCCTTCGAACGGCATAATCACCAACAAATCGACGTCGGAATCTTCGTCCGGTTCGCCGTAGGCGTAGGAGCCGAACAGGACGATCTTCTCCGGGTCGAAATGCCGCACGATTTGATCGATGAACTCGACGATTTGTTGCATGGGGATCATGAGGCGCGGAACTCGTCGATAAAAAAAGGGATGCACCAACCGGCGCATCCCTGGCGATTGTAAGTTGTGACGGAAACCCGGCGATGGCTGGATTCCCGGCGATGACGTCGCCGGCTTTGTGAACTAGTTAACCGACGGCTCGGCGACGATGTTCACGCGGCGGCCTTCCTGGTCGAACTGCACATGGCCTTCCACCAACGCGAACAGCGTGTAGTCGCGGCCCTGCCCCACGTTCTTGCCGGCGCGGAACTTCGTGCCGAGTTGCCGAACTAAAATACTGCCGGCGGTGACGGCCTGGCCGCCGAACCGTTTCACGCCGCGGCGCTGACCGTTCGAATCGCGCCCGTTGCGGCTGGAACCTTGACCTTTTTTATGTGCCATTGACGCACCTGAGTCTTGCTGGATGACGTTGCGAACGGCCATCACCCCGACCAAGCTTGGTCGGGGTTGCTGCCGACTGGGAGGGGCGCAGAGCGATAGTCCCGGCCCAGCGATTTTACCGGTAAACCCAGCGGTAGGCAACGCCTTCCGGCGAGTCGTAGAACGACGCCTGCTCGGGGGCGGCGCCGTAGCGGATTTCCCGCTCGTTCTGGTCCAGCTCGTCGCCCGGACGCCAGAAATTTAGCTGGAGCGTTTTGTGCGTGAAACCGCGGCCCGTGCCCGGCGGGGCGCCCAGCTTGAAGGCGTCGGCCGAGTCGGTCCACCGGTAGGCGTTGGTCAGCCCGCGAACGTAGACCGAGAAAAAGTCGATCTGCGGATCGACGTCTTCCCACATCGCCACGCCCCACGCGCCGCGCTGGGCGCGGCCGGCTTCGATCTTCAACTCCTGCAAGGGCATGTCCGCGCTTTGCAACAGTTCGCCCCGGGGCAGTTCCCGACGCCGAATCGGTTCGAGCGCCGTCGGCACGATCCGGTCGAGGTACGCTTTGCGGACGCGCTCGCCGCCCGCGCGATCGTGGCTCACCAGCACGAACTCCGGCAGGAAGCGTACCGCGTCGGTCGACTTCTCCGCCGTCACGAATGTGCCGTCGGGCTCGACCGTGCCGGTGATGCCGGCCCCCGTGTTTCGCACGCGGTACACGATGTACCAGACCATCTTGCGTTGCAGCCGTCCGCTGGGCTGTGGAACGTCGACTGCGATCATGCGCATGGGCTTGAACGAAAATTCCAGGCCCCACACGTCGTTGACGAACACCGCGCTCTTGGCCTTCTCGAACAGCGTGCGGCTCTTGGTGGTCGACGAGGGCGTCCATGCGAGACCCTTATCGGCGCGAAGCTCGACGACGTCGTGAACGCTGATCGCATCCTCGCGATCGACCGCGGGCGGGATCGTCGTTAAGACGCCTGGGGCGAACTCGTTGCCGCCGGGCGGGCTACTCACCAAATTCGCAGCGGGCGCGGCGGCGGTCGGCGCTGGCGCCACGGACGGCGGCGCGGAT
>JBGSYU010000040.1:0-3078 GCA_041750715.1 Lacipirellula sp. | reverse complement strand
TCGCGGCGCTGCTCGTCGTCGTGGTAGAACACGGCCGAGCGGTACTGCGTGCCGACGTCGGCGCCCTGGCGATTGAGGGTGGTCGGGTCGTGAGTCTTCCAAAAGACTTCCAGCAGCTCGGGGTAGGAAATCTTTGCGGGGTCGTAGGTGATTTGAATCACCTCCGCGTGGCCCGTGATGCCGGCGCTGACTTGCTCGTAGGTGGGGTTGGCGATGCGGCCGCCGCTGTAGCCGGAGATGGCGGACTCGACGCCTTTAAGCTCGTCGAACACCGCTTCGGTACACCAGAAGCAACCGTTGCCGAAGGTGGCTTTTTCTAGTTTTTTTTCGATGGACGCTTGTTCCTTGGCGCCCGCGACCGCTGAAGCGGTCTCGCCTGGGGGAGTTTGAGGGGCTTTGGTCTCAGCGTCTTCGGCGTTCATGCGGTGGGCTCCGGCGAGGGCGAGCAGCGTGATAGTTGCAACGCCGATCCTAACGGGACTGGTTTTCATGGCGATTCTTCATTTTAGGGGGACGGGCCTCGGGGGGCAGTGCTCCAAGAGTGTTTACGGGCCGGGAGGGTTCTTGGTTTGGCGTAGTTACGCTATTTTACTCATCCTTTCGGTCGAAAATGAGGAGGTCGGCGATTCGCTCGCCGACCTTCGTCATGTCCTCCGGCACCTCGCTGTTGAACTGCAGGACGACCGCGCCCAGGCGGTCGGGGAACGTCTGCGAGCAAAGCCGGAAGCCGCGACTGTCGCCGTTGTGGTAAATGCGGGGGGCGCCGCGGTACTTATCAATGAACCAGCCGTAGCCGTAATGGCTTTCGCTGCGGTCAGTTTTTACCTGGGGTGAGAACATCGCCAGGTGCGACTTCTCGCTGAGGAGCTTGTGCTCGACCTGCGCGACGAGCCATTTTTGGTAATCATCGAGCGACGTGTAGACGACGCCGTCTCCGCGGATGGCGCTGGTGAGGCTCTGGTCCGCGCGAACCCACTGGTCGTCTTTCCACTCGTGGCCGAACGCGCGATGCTGTACTTCGTTGAGGCCGCGCTGGAAGAGGAGCGTGTCGTCCATTTTTAGCGGGCGGAAGATTTCATCCGCCATAAACTCATGGAACGGCTTTTCGGCTGCGATCTCGACGATCATGCCCAGTAGCGCGAAAGCAGAGTTGGAGTATTGCCACTTCTCCTCGGGCGCGAACAGCGGCGCCTTCGTGTCCATAAGGATCTGAACCACGTCGAGATCGTCGAGCGGTAGCGTCGTGCCCACGGGGATAAGCTCCTCGTAGTCGGGCAATCCGGAGGTGTGCGTGAGCAGATGCTTGATGTTGATCTCCTCCCAATACCTAGGGCCGCCAGGAAAGAACTTGCCGAGCGTGTCGTCGAGCGAGAGCCGGCCGCGGTCTACCAGCAGCAGCACGGCGGTGGCCGTGAACTGTTTCGATACGCTAGCCATGCGAAAGTTGGTGGCCGGGGTGCAGGGTTCGGCGGACTCCACGTCGGCGCGGCCAAAGCCTGCTTTGAAGATCACCTCGCCGCCGTCGATGGCGAGGACGCAGGCGCCAATCGACTTGGGGAGCACCTGCTCGACTTTCGTCCGGAGGTCTGTCACGTCGTCTGCGTCGGCGATGATAGGCGATATAAGCGCGGCAATCGCAAGGTGCATAACAGCGCGGCGTAATAGGTGCGTCATGGTTCGAGCTTACGAGTCGGCCTTTCAAACCTATAGAGTCGGGGGGTCGTCGCGACGGCTGAGTTGCGAGGCAGCGCGGCGTTTGGTCCACCAGCCGACGTTTGTGTCTTCGACGTTCAATTCTTGCAGCGATTCGATGGCGTCGACGATGGCCAAAGATCGATTCGTGACCGGCGTTTGGGAGAGGTCGAGCCGCTTGAGTTGCTGGAACCGGGCGAGGCTGAGGACCGCGTCGTCGGTGAGTTGACAGCCGGGGAGCTCGAGCGCTTCGAGTTCTCGCAACGCATGATGTTCGGCGACCAGGGCACGGACGAAGCCGTCGCCGTCGGCGCTCCCTTCTAGGCGAATGAGGGTGACCGTCTCGGTGAGTTGGGCGAAGTCGCCGTAGGACTGTTCGAGCCAACCGGGGGCGTGCGTCGCGATCGTGGCGCCGAGGCGCTGGAGCCGGTCGACCACTTGCTGCAGTTCGGCGTAGCGGGCCATCTTGGCGGCGATCCAACCGCGCCGGTCGCCGCGAAACTGGAGGTAGGCCTGGGCCCGCTCGAAAGCGGTTTGCACCGCGTTGAACGCGGCGATGGATCCGCCGTGATCGGGATGGGCGAGTTTTACTTTGTCGCGGTAGGCCTGTTTGATGTCTTCGAGGACATAGGGGGGCGCGAGGCCGAGGGTGACCATGAAATCGGGGCGCGGGTCGTGGTTGGGGAGTTGGCTACCCATGGCTCAACGTTTGCCCTAGTTTAGCTCGTCAACATTCAGAAGCCTTGCCGCGTGGTGGACAGTCACAAGATAAACAGTGTCGTCCTCTACCCGATAGATAATGCGGTAGCTGCCCTGCAGGATTTCTCGATAGGTGCGAGTTTCGTCCTCGAGCGTCCAACTGCCGGAATGGGGATTGGACTGGAGCAATTCAACGCGGTCGATCATTCGCTGCGCGAAGCGACAGGCGGTCATCGGCGCGTCTTTCGCGATGTACTCGATCAATCGTTCGAGATCGTCGAGCGCTCGCGCGGTCCAGATCAAGCGAGCCATTTTTCGAGCCGCTTTTTAGCATCGTCGTGTGAAAACGTTTCGCCGGCTTCGATCTGGCGTTCGCCTGCCTCGATCTTTTGGAGGAGATAGACCTTCTCCAAGAACTCATCGACGTTGACGTCATCAGGGAACGCATCAAGGACGCTTTGAACTCGTTGCTTTCGCATATCTAGCCCTACTATTCGGCATTCATTACTTGTTGAACAAGGCCCTGTAGCTTCCCGACATTGGCTTCCGTAGAGCGCATCCACTTCTCGTCTTCTTCGATTTCGTGCAGCACGAGCTTGGCGAGGAGTTCTTGCCGATCCTCGGGCATTTGCTGCAATCGTTCGATGGCTTCTTGGAGCGTCTTGGTCATGGGTGCATTATAGCATG
>JBGSYU010000039.1:0-5971 GCA_041750715.1 Lacipirellula sp. | reverse complement strand
GTACCTGGCGGCGATTGGGCAGGACTATCGCGAAGATGCAACCAATGGGGAACGCCGGTTTGCTCGAAATCGCGTGCGGCATGAGTTGCTGCCGATGCTTCGGGAGAAGTTTAACGCCGACGTTGATGCCGCGGTGCTGCGAATCGCCGAGCTGGCGGGCGAATCGCAGGCGGTCGTCGAAGAGCTGGCGGACGAATTGTTTGCCCGGTGCTGTGGGAGTTGCGAGCCTGGAGAGGGTGGCGTCGGCCGTCGAATCGCGCTCGCAACAGCGCCGCTGGCCGGGGTGCGCGAAATTATCGTCTGCGAAGTGCTGCGGCGGGCGTGGCGAGAGGCGCGCTTTTCCGAGCAGGCGATGACGAACAATTGGTGGCGAGAGCTCGCCCAGTTCGCCCAGTCGACTGCCGAAGCTGGGTCGCTGAACTTGCCTGGCGACGTACGCGCGACTCGACCGCAGCCGGGCGTGCTAGCGCTAACTGCGGGCGAATTGCCTTGACGCTGCGTGGCGAGCGCATCTACTATCCGCGGCCCACGTTGCGCGCAGAGCGGACCCTTGGGAGTACCTCAGGTCGCCACGGCGACTCGCTGCGGCGAGGTGACAGGGTTCTGTTGCGCCGCCTACGCGCGATGCGATGTGTCGCGCGCCACGAGCTAAGGATGCTCTGCCATCGTCAGTCGATTGATCAACGTCTGCTGGTACTACTTTAAGGCGGGCGTTGTCGTCGCCTTAGTCGGCGGCGTCGGGACCGGCGTGTACCTGTACGTCCGCATCGACGACGAGATTCGCGCTCATGTGGAAGGGCTGATCGCCGATCGGTTTCCGCAGCTTCGCGTGTCGGTGGGCGGGGCGCGGCTGGTCGAAGGCAAGGGCATAGCGGTCTACGACGTGTCGCTCGCGGTGCCCGCTCAAGGGTCATCCGCCGACGCTCTGCTAACGATCGACGAGCTCTTGTTGTGCTGCGACGTCGAGCTATCCACGCTCGTGCAAGGGGCGCCGCCGGTGCATCGGGTGGAAGTGAAGCACCCGGCCATTTTTCTGCGGCGCGATTCTGCGGGACGTTGGAACTTCCAGTCGCTGCTTCCGCTGGAGCCGTGCGGGGCGGAGCTGCCTGAGGTGATCGTTCGCGGCGGCGTGGTGTCTGTAAGCGACGGCGCTGTCTCCGACGAGAACGCCGCCGATAAGCCGCCGCTGGTGGTTCGCGATCTTGAATTGACCGTGACGCCGATCGCCGCGGCGCCAGCGCCGGGAGGATGGCCGTCGGTGCGCGTCGAAGGCTCCGCCGGCGGACCGAGTGTACGGCGCGTTGAGCTTCATGCTTCGGTCGACGGTTCAACGCAACGATGCAGCGGCGAAGTTGCGATCCAGCAGCTACAACTTAGCAAACCGCTCTACGCCTGGATTGAACCGTTGCTGCCCGAGGTCGCCCGAGCAACGCGATTGAGCGGCACGGTCGACGGCGTTGCATCCGCAGCTTGGCAAGCTGATGGCACGTCGCCGCCCGCGTTTGCGGCGAAACTCGCGCTGAGCGGCGGGCGGCTCGACGATCCCCGGCTGTCGCGCCCCGTGACCGAACTTACCGGAGAGATCGTCGTCGACGCGGGGCAACTGCGAATCGAGCAAGCCCGCGGAAAGTGGAAGTCGGCGTCGGTGGCGATTTCGCTCAACCGCACCGGCTGGGCGGCCAAGGCTCCGGTCGCGCTGTCGGCCCGCGTCGACGATGCGCCGCTCGACGACGATCTCCTCGAAGTGCTGGCGACTGCGGCCAATCCGCCCCATGCCCGCGGCATTCCCATCGCCGATTTGCTTCGAGAGGAGTGCGCCAAGTACCGGCCGACCGGCATGGCCAACGCCATGTTGCAGGCCACGTTCGACGGCCAGCGATGGAAGCCGACCGCCACGCTGAAGGCGCGGCAACTGGCGTTCGAATCGGATAAATTCGCGTACCGGCTTACCGATGGGGCCGGGACGATTGCGTTCAAGCCAGCCGACGCGAGCGAGCCATCGAAACTGGAAATCAAGCTCACGGCCGTCGGCGGCGGACAGCGGTTGCGGATCGACGGCGAAGTGATCGACCCGCGTCCGGGCGCGGCTGGTTGGGTGCAGATCCAAGGTGAGAACCTGGAAATTGACGACCGCATGATCGCGGCCCTCAAGGACCAGCCGCGCCAAGTGATCGCGTCGCTGCATCCTTCGGGTAGGTTCAACCTCACGCACTGGCGGATCGATCGTCCGCAGGCCGGCGTCGAGCCGCAGACTTCGCTCCGGCTCGAACTTACCGACGTGCGCATCAACTACGAGCATTTTCCCTACGCGCTTCGCGAAATTCGCGGAGCGATTGAAGCCAACGGAAATCACTGGACATTCGCAAACCTGGTTTCCGGCGGCAGGCGCACGATTTACGGCGAGGGTTTCTTGCGGCCTAACGCGGACGGCAGCGAGTTGTGGCTCAAGTTCACCGGCCAGGACGTGCCGCTCGACGACAATTTGTTCTACGCCCTTCAGCCGCCCGTGCAGGAGACTTGGAGGCAACTGCGTCCGACCGGCTCCATCAATCTCACCGCGGAAGTGCGCCATCGGGTGGGCCAGGGCAAGCCGAACATCGGCGTCGTGATTCAACCGGGGCCGCATTCGTCGCTTCGGCCCGCGTTCTTCTCGTACCTCATGGACGACGTCGGCGGCACGATCGCGTACAACGACGGCGAAATCGTTCTGCGTGAAGTGAAGGCTCACGATGACAACGGCGCCTGGATGGGCGCCGATGGGAAGGGGTTCTTCGCCAGCGACGGCGGTTGGGAATTCAAGCTCACCGGTCTGTGGGCCGATCGGATGACGGCGCGGCCGGCGCTGTTGGCCGCGATGCCGCCGCAGTTGAGCAAGCTCATTAACCAACTTCAGCCCAACGGCAGCTTCAGCCTGCACGACGGCGAACTGGCGTTCCAAAGAAAAGCCTCCGCGATCGCGTCGTTGGCGACGGGGTGGGACGTTCAACTAGAGTGCCACCAGACCGATCTAAACTGCGGCGTCGAACTGCAAAACATTCACGGCTCCGTGCGTTTAGCGGGCCGCTGGGACGGACAGCGGTGTTACAGCTCGGGCGAACTGGACCTCGAATCGGTCACCTACCAGAACGTGCAGTTTACGAACGTAAAGGGACCGTTGTGGGTCGACGAAAGCCAGTGCCGATTGGGTCGCTGGGCGACGGAACAGATGGGCCAGCCCGTGCGGCGGCTGACTGCGAACGTGTACGGCGGCGCCGTGGCCAGCGACGCTTGGGTGCGGCTGGGCGTGCTGCCGCAGTACGGAGCCGAAACGGTGCTCACCGGCGCCGACCTCAACCGGCTGATGGTCGAGCGCTTCGGCGGCGGACAAGCGTTCCAGGGCAAGGTCGACGCCAAGCTCATGCTCAGCGGCGAAGGCTCGTCGACGGCGCGGCTCGCCGGCGACGGCGACATTCACATTCGCGACGCGAATATTTACAAGTTGCCGCTGCTGATGGGCATGTTGCAGGTGCTACGCACGGGGGCGCCCGACAAGACGGCGTTCAACCAAAGCGACATCGCGTTTCGCATCCAGGGGCCGCATGTGTACCTGGACAAGATCGACTTCCTAGGCGACGTGGTCGACCTGTACGGCTACGGCGAAACCGACTTCGATCAGAACGTGAAGCTAATCTTCCGCGGCGAGTTCGGTCCGCGTAACTATCACCTTCCGCTTGTGAAAAATATTGTCGGGCAGATGAGCCAGCAAGTGATGCAGATGTACGTCGATGGAACCCTGACCGATCCGCATGTGACGCGAGAAGCGTTTCCGGAAATCAGTCAGATGCTCAAACAGATTCGCACCGACCTGGAAACGCCGGCAGTCCCGGCGGCGGCGCGGCAGGCGCAGCGCGATATGTTTGGTCGGGAGACGAGTCGATAAGAAGGAGTCAGGAGGCAGGAGACCGGACTGCGTCATCCTGAGCGGAGCGAAGGATCTGGCGTTAGGCTAGATTCTTCGCTCCGCTCAGAATGCCCTGTAAACTGACTTCTGGCACGTCGCTCTCCAAGGAGACGAAACCATGAATGTCGGCGCAGCAACTGGAGCCCTTACGAGCGCCGCCGGGGCGCCGCTGTCGCAGACGGCGGGAGCTGAAGCGGTGCGGACCCAAAAGGAATCTTCGGTGCAGCAGCGGCTTGCCGACGCTCAGTCGAAGTCCGAGAAGGCGTCCGGCATCGGACAGACGGAGCGGGATTCGGAAGCGTCCGAGCGGGACGCCGACGGGCGACGACTGTGGGAGGAACAGGCCAAGAAGAAAGACGACGCGAGTGCGGAACAGGCGGAGGCGCAGCGACAGGCGAAAGATGCATCCGGGATGAGCGGCAATTCGCTTGATCTGACAGGGTAGCGATAGGAGAATCACCGAATCCGACGTAGTCGCCTCGCCGCAGCGAGTCGCCGTGGCGACCTGAGGTGCTCCGAAGGGTCTGGCCAGATTCTTCGGAGTACCTCAGAATGACTGAGCGCGCCCCGCGGAATCGTTGGAGTAGCTAATCCCTCCCCTAACCCCTCCCTTCAAGGGAGGGGGATTTGATCGAGCAGTGATGAGATTCACCAAGATGCACGGCGCCGGCAACGACTATATCTACGTCGATTGCTTCGCACAGCCGGTTCCTGCCGATGCGTCCGCACTTGCGCGGGCCGTGTCGGACCGGCACTTCGGCATCGGCGCCGACGGGCTGATTCTGATTTGCCAGGCTGAAGGCGCCGATGCCGAAATGCGGATGTACAACGCCGACGGCTCTTACTCCGCGATGTGCGGCAATGGCATCCGCTGCGTCGCCAAGTACGTGCATGACCACGGCATCGTGACGAACGAGACCCTCTCGATCATCAGCGCGGGTAAGCGGTTTGAGCTGGACCTCATTCTCGCAGGCGGCAAGGTCGACCGGGTGCGCGTCGACATGGGGGAACCGATCGTCAAGAGCAGCGAAATACCGACGACGCTGCCGGGCGACCCGCCGGTGGATTGGCCGCTGGAAATTGCCGGCCAACGGTTGTCGGTGACGTGCGTATCGATGGGCAATCCGCATTGCGTCGCGTTCGTCGACGAGCCGACCGACGAGTGGGTGCTGGGAATTGGCCCGAAGATTGAGACGGACGCACGATTTCCCAAGCGAACGAACGTCGAGTTTGTTCAAGTACTCAATCGCGAAACCGTGCGCCAGCGAACGTGGGAGCGCGGCTCCGGCGAGACACTCGCTTGCGGCACCGGGGCCTGCGCGGTATGCGTGGCCGGCGTTCTAACGGGCCGCACCGAGCGGCGTATTACGTCGAAGCTCCTGGGCGGCGACTTGCAATTGGAATGGGACGAAGCGACGAACCACGTATTCATGACCGGCCCGGCGGCGGAAGTGTTTAGCGGTGAGTGGAGGGAATAAGGCTAGCGGCTAGCGGCCAGCGGCTTGCGGCCAGAGAAGAGAAGTATTTCGCTTAACGCCTCACACAAACCCGAGTGGCCGCTAGCCGCCGGCCGCTAGCCACGTTACTTAAGGGGCAAGGAAGTCCGCATGAAAGAGTCGATTCCTTTCTGGGTTCGCGCCAGCGGCCTGCTCGGGGCCACCGGCATTCGCGCATGGATGAGCACGCTCGACTATCGCGTGTTGTTTCACGACAGGTCAGTCGATGGAATCTATCCGAGCGCGCGGCCGCGGATTTATGTGTTCTGGCACGAATACATCCTGCTGCCGCTGTACTTGCGTGGAAATTGCAACCTCACGATGCTGCTGAGCAAGCATCGGGACGCCGATATTCTGTACCGCCTGGCTTACCACATGGGCTTCAATTGCGTACGCGGCTCGACCTATGGCGGCGCCACCGAGGCGCTGCTGGAACTGTCGCGCTGCGGCCAGACGATGCACATGGCGATCACCCCCGACGGCCCGCGCGGCCCGCGAAGGCGGTTGGCGCAGGGCGCCGTGTTTTTAGCGTCGC
>JBGSYU010000038.1:0-7471 GCA_041750715.1 Lacipirellula sp. | reverse complement strand
GCTGCATTATGCGCTGGAACTTGCGAAACGCGGCTACGTGACGTTGTCGCCCGACTATCCGTCGTTCGGCGAATACAAGTACGACTTTGACGCCGACGAGTACGAGAGCGGCTCGATGAAGGCAATCTACGACAACATGCGCTCCGTCGATCTCTTGCAGGCGCTGCCGGAAGTCGACCCTGCCCGAATCGGCTGCATCGGCCACTCGCTCGGCGGGCATAATGCGCTGTTCACCGCCGTCTTCGACGAGCGAATCAAAGCGGTGGTCACGTCGTGCGGCTTTACGCGGTTTAAACGCTACATGGGCGGCGATCTCGCGGGCTGGAGCAGCTCGCGATACATGCCGCGGATCGCCACGCTTTACGAGAAGTCGCCCGAACGCATGCCGTTTGATTTCACGGAGGTGATTGCGGCGATCGCGCCGCGACATTTGCTGGTCGTGGCGCCGCTGCACGACGACAATTTCGATGTCAAGGGCGTGCGCGAAGTCATCACGGCGGCATCGCCAGTTTATGAGTTGTTCGGCGTCTCAGACAACTTAAGTGTGACTTATCCGGACTGCAGCCACGATTTCCCCGATGCGGCCCGTGAGACGGCGTACCGCATGTTCGACAAGGTTCTGGCAAAATGACGCCGCCGACGGCGGTCTCCGCGAAGACCAACCTCATCGCTCGTCCAACTCGCGCTCTTGAAAGTTTCCACGCTCAATTTGGGCGAGCGATTGTCGCAGCCGACCCGCGTTCGCAGGGTTGCGCAAGAGATAATCCGTTTCATCTGCACCGTACGCCATCGCTGCCGCGGCGATGCTGGCTCCGTGGTCGAAGTTGTAACCTTGCTCCCCCAGCAGTTGTTCGAGCGCCGAGAGCACCAAGTACACATTCGCCGGACGTGCGCCGTAGCCCATGAGGCCGATGCGCCAGACCTTGCCCTTGAACGCGCCTAGGCCGGCGCCGATTTCGATGCCGAAGCGATTGAGTAGGTCGCTGCGGACCTTCGCGTCGTCGACGCCCGCCGGGACGTGGACGGCGTTGAGCATCGGTAGTTGATGCCCCTCCTGCGCGGCGTAGCCGATGCCGATGGCGGCGAGGCCCGCCTTAAGGGCGCGGTGGTTCAGGTCGTGCCGGGCGAAGCAGTTTTCGAGGCCCTCTTCCAAAATGATCGACACGGCTTCGTACAGGCCGTAGCTCATGTTGATCGGCGCCGTGTGGTGATAGACGCGGTCGCTGCCCCAATAGCTGGCGAGCATCGAGGCGTCGAGGTACCAGCTTTGCACCTTGGTCTTGCGGTTCTTGATCACGTCCATCGCCCGTTCGCTGAACGAGACGGGAGCGAGGCCCGGCGGGCAAGAAAGGCACTTTTGCGTGCCGGAGTAGATGGCGTCGATGCCCCACGCGTCGACTTCGAGCGGGATGCCGCCCAGCGCGGTCACCGCATCGACCAGCAGCATCGAGCCGGCGTCGTGAACGACGCGCGAAATCTCCTCAATCGGCTGGCGGGCGCCGGTGGAAGTCTCCGCCATTACGATGCCGACGACTTTGGGCTTGCTCTTCGCAACGGCATTCTTGATTTCGTCGGTCGTGAAGACCTCGCCCCAGGGACGTTCGATGCGCGTCACCTTGGCGCCGGCCCGCTCGGCGACGTCGCACATGCGAGCGCCGAAGACGCCGTTGACGCACACGACCATCGGGTCGCCGGGCTCGATGAGGTTCACCACCGTCGCTTCCATCCCGGCCGAGCCGGTGCCGCTCACCGCAAACGTCATGCGGTTGGCGGTGCGAAACAGTTCACGCAGGCCCCCCTGCAATTTGTCCATAAGCTGCAGGTAGTACGGGTCGAGATGGCCGACCGTGGGGCGCGACAACGCGGTGAGGACGCGCGGGTGGATGTCGCTGGGGCCGGGGCCGAGCAGCGTGCGGATGGGGGGGTTAAGCGCGGGGAGTGCGGGCATGATTTAAATTTGGAATCCAAATGCGGAAGAAGGATTGTGAATGCGTCGTAGTCCTCTCATTTAGCGAGGAGGATTGAACGTCGTCACTTTCGGCCCCGTAAATACCGCGTGCAACGCTTCGCACTGTTCGACGGTCATTTCGCCGGGTTGAATCCAAAGACGGTACATCACTTCGAGCGGCTTTTCCTTCGTCACGTCGGCGAGGAAGTACGAACCGAAACGACCGTAATCGCGTTCGCTAGAACGCGCCGGCTTGGGGTTGTCGGGATGGTCAAGGTAAACGACCGTGTAGCGCTGGCCGCCGATCACCATGCTCAGAGCGTTCCACGGCCGGTTGACGCATTCGGCGTTCCGTGGCGCTTCGGGGTTCTTGTCGTCCCAATTGCGGTAGTCGCCCGGCTCGCCCTTACCGTCGATGCGCAGGTAATAGGTTTCCTTGGCCGTTTGGTCTGGCACTTCTTGCGAGGCGCGGAACTGGAAACCGGCGTGTTGCGGGTCGCCATCGAGGTGAATGGGCTTGCCGTCGGCGGATTTCAGCTCGGATGTAAAGGTGACTTGCCAGCCCTCAATGCCGTTATACTCAGGTCGGCTGATGTGAAGCGTTCGCTTCTCGTGGGCGAACACTTCACCTTCCTGGCCGTGCCAGTCGATGGCGGTGCGATGCCACGCTCCGTCCTTCCCTGCTACCTCATTGAGCACCTCTTCGTGCGATTGATACGTCTTGCCGGTGCAGTGCCAGGTGTCGCAGTGCTTGCCGTCGCCGTAGGTGATTTTGTTGAAGCCGTAAAAGATGCCCCGGTGATGCGGGAAGAGTCCGCCGGGGCCTTTGGTGAGCAGCGTTGCACCGTCGGGGCTGTAGACGTGGTGATACGGCTTGAACGTTTCATTGCGTTTGTCGGGCGTCGATTCGTCCAACGTCGGCATCATGTATCGCAGCGCCGGCTTGCCGTCGTACTCGAGGTCGATGTGTTCGGCTTCGGCGGGCTTCCATTGGAAACCTTCGGCTGCCGCCGCATGGCGTGAAAGGGCGGGGGCGTTCAGGGATACGCAGAGAACGAATAGGGCGCCAAGGCGCATGTGTGATCTCCCAGCGGCAAGGGGGCGATGAATCGTTGGCGCCAAGTTTGAGGGCGCCGAAGCGAGTCCATCGTAACCGACCGGAGGGCGGCTGGGCAAATGTAGAGGGGCGATTTTGCGTAGCGGAGTTTCTCCGAAACTCCGGAATTCGAGTCTCGGAGAGACTCGGCTACATAAGCGCCTCTTCGGCGGCGGCTTCGGCAATGTCGAGCACGAAGTCGGCGTCGGCTTCGACGTCTTGCGACGTTGCCACGTCCTGTTCTTCAATTCGGCAGGTGAAGGGACTCTGGCCAGCTTCGCAATCGCCGAAGCTAATGCCCAGCGCGCGGGCGGCTTGCACGGCGGGGCCGTGGGAATCGACGGTGCGGAGATGATGCACTGCTTCGATGATCGGCACGCTACCCATGTCAGGCGGATTGTAGCAAATCATCTCGCCGAATCGCTTCTCGACGATCAGCCGCACGGCATGGGCGCCGTATTGCGTGGCGAGCACGCGGTCGAAGGTGGTGGGGGCGCCGCCGCGTTGCAGGTGCCCCAGCACCACGGTGCGGGCTTCGCGGTGGAGCCGCGTTTCGATCTCGCGAGCGATCAGCGGGCCGATGCCGCCGAGCCTGGCTTGGGCGCCGCGGCGCTCCTCGCCCACCATTTCGCCAGTCGGCAGGTGCGCGCCTTCGGCGACGACGATCAACGTGAAATGTTTGCCGTGGGCTTCGCGGTCGAGAATCTTGTGGCAGATGTTTTCAAACGTCCACGGGATTTCGGGAATGAGAATCACGTCGCCGCCGCCGGCGATGCCCGCGTGCAATGCGATCCATCCGGCGTGGCGGCCCATCACTTCGAGCACCATCGTCCGTTCGTGGCTGGCGGCGGTGGTGTGGAGCCGATCGAGCGCATCGGTGGCGCAGGCCACGGCGCTGGCGAAGCCGAAGGTGAACGCGGTGGCGGAGAGGTCGTTGTCGATCGTCTTGGGAACGCCGACGACTGGGATGCCATGTTCGTGAAACTGTTGAGCGACGGCAAGCGACCCGTCGCCGCCGATGCACACCAAGCCTTCGATGCCGAGCTGGTCGACGGTGGTGCCGACGCCTGCGAGCAGTTCGGGATCGAGGTCCACACGGTCCTGCACGCCAACGGTCGCGGCGAAGCGGCCCTTGTTCGTCGAGCCGAGAATCGTGCCGCCTTGCGTGAGGATGCCGGTGGTGTTCTTGGGCGTGAGCGTGATGTAGCGGACCGGATCGTGCAGGCCTTCATAGCCCTTCAGGAAACCGACGCACTCGTAGCCGAGTTGCCAGGAGGCTTTGGCGACGGCGCGAATGACCGCATTGAGGCCAGGGCAATCGCCTCCGCTGGTGAGAAGGCCGATACGTTTGGTGCTCATCGCGTAGTTTCCTGCGGAAAAAATAGAAGCCGAACAGGAAAGGATAGGTCGCGGGGCCGTATCGAAAGCCGGGCGCGGGAGACGGCAAGGTCGTTGCAGTCGATACATGCGTTAGTCGCGACATTGTCTGTTTCTTTGGCGGAGGGTGCTTTGTAAATCAACACCGCGCAGCGTTTGGCCAGGGGAGCGACGCGGGCATCGCCGCTAAACACGGAACCTCTGGCAGGCTAAGCGGGCGAGGACGGCAACTTTGCCCCAGGCTTCTCCGAGGTTTACTTTCGAGGCGCCGGCGCGGCGGTCAGTGAACGCGATGGGGACTTCAGCAAAGCGTGCGCCGCAGCTGTGAAGCTGCCAGACGATCTCTTCGAGATAGGCGTAACCGGTGGCGGTGAGTTGAGTGAAGTCGAGCTTCCGGAGGACGTCGACGCGGTAGAGGCGGCAGGCGGTACTGGCGTCGCGAAGAGGCAAGGCGAGCGCCACGCGGGTTGCCAGGTTCATTACGGCGCTCACGGCGCGGCGCGACACAGGCCAGCCTTCGATCGTGGCGCCGGCGACGTAGCGCGAGCCGATCACCACGTCGGCGTTCTCCGCGGCGGCGAGGAGCCGCGGCAGCGCTTCCGGCGGATGGCTCCAATCGGCGTCGAGCGTGATGAGCCGGTCGTAGCCGCGGTCGATCGCGGCTTGCATGGCCGCCCAAGTAGCGGATCCGAGCCCCAACTTTCCCGCACGGTGAATCACCGTAAACCATGGCGAGCGGGCCGCTTCTTCATCGCACCACCGGCCCGTACCGTCGGGAGAGTTGTCATCGACGACCAGCACGTCCGCGTCGGGAAGTTGCGTGCGAATCGCCGCCACCAGCGACGGGAGATTTTCAATCTCGTTGTAGGTGGCCAGGGCGACGAGCAGCATGGCATTCGATGAAACTGCGAGATCGGTTAAACAGCCGCGGGCTAACAGCCCGCCGGCGCGCCACGGTCGAGCTAACCCTTCGCAGCGATTCACCGGCAGGCTGTTAGCCCGCGGCTACTAACGCTACTCCACGGTCACGCTCTTCGCGAGATTCCGCGGCTTATCAACATCGCAGCCTCGCAAGACCGCAATGTGATAGGCCAACAATTGCAGCGGAACCGCGGCGACGACCGGTTGCAAAAAGTCAGCCGTCGCCGGGATTTCGATAACATCGTCCGCCAACTCGGCGACCTCGTAGTCGCCTTCCTCGACGATCGCGATCACCGGGCCGCCGCGGGCCTTGATTTCTTCAACGTTGGCGACCACTTTATCGTACACCTCGCAGCGCGGCACGATGAACACGCTGGGGGTGTGCTCGTCGACCAGTGCGATTGGCCCGTGCTTCATCTCGGCGGCTGGATAGCCTTCAGCGTGGATGTAGCTGATTTCCTTAAGCTTGAGCGCGCCCTCAAGAGCGGTGGGAAAATTGTACATGCGGCCGAGGTACAGGAAGTTGTCGGCGCCGGCGTATTTGCCGGCGATGCGTCGGCATTCGGCGTTCGTGGCGAGGGCCTTTTCCACCTGCCCGGGAAGCTGTTCCAAATCGTTGATAATGCGTAATCCAGCTTCGTAGCTGAGATGGTGCAGCCGCCCGAAGTGCAGAGCGAGCAGCGCCATCACCACGCATTGCGAGGTGTAAGCCTTGGTCGAGGCGACGCCGATCTCCGGCCCGGCGTGCAAGTAAACGCCTCCGTCCGCCTCGCGGGCGATCGTGCTGCCCACCACGTTGCAGATCGACATCGTATGATGCCCCTTGCGCTTCATTTCGCGCAGGGCGGCGAGCGTGTCGATCGTTTCTCCGCTCTGCGTGAGCGCGAACAGCAGCGTGGTGGGCGAGAGCGGCGGGTTGCGATAGCGCAGCTCGCTGGCGTACTCAACCTCCACCGGAATGCGAGCGAGCGTTTCAATTATATACTCGCCCACCAGCGCCGCATGCCAGCTCGTGCCGCACGCGGTCAGGACGAACCGGTCGATCGAGCGAAGCTGCTGCGGCGTGAGATTCAGCCCGCCGAACTTCGCGGTGGCGGCGTCGCGGTCGAGTCGGCCGCGCATGGCGTTTCGAACAGTTTCGGGCTGCTCGAAGATTTCCTTGAGCATGAAGTGGGGGAAGCGGCCAAGCTCCACGTCGGCGGCGTCGATGGTGAGCAGCTTCACATCGTGGGCCACGTCTCCCTGATCGCGGTGTATCACACGGATCGAGTCGGGCGTAACGACCGCCAACTCGTGATCGGCGAGATACACGATTCCGTCGGTGTGCCCCGCGAGCGGCGAGCCGTCGCTGGCGATGTAGTTCACGCCGTCGCCCACGCCAATCACCAGCGGACTGCCCAGGCGCGCCGCTACAATCACATTCGGCCAATCGCGAAACACGATCGCCAGCCCGTACGTTCCGCGAAGCTGCGCGAGGGCCGCCTGCACGGCGGACACCAACGGCGCATAGGGATCGGCCGAGGCGTCGTCGGGCGGCAGGGTGGCGAGCTCGTACGCGACGAGGTGTGCGATCACTTCGCTGTCGGTCGCGCTGTGGAACGTGTAGCCAATTTCAACGAGGCGTTGTTTGATGGGGCGGAAGTTTTCGATGACGCCGTTGTGAACCAGCGCCAGCACGCCGTCGCCGCCAAGGTGGGGATGGGCGTTTTCATCAGTCGCGGGGCCGTGGGTGGCCCAGCGGGTGTGGCCGACGCCGAGCGAACCATGGGGGTGTTTGCGTTTAAGCAGGGCGGCAAGCTCATCGACGCGGCCAGCCGTCTTGGCGACGCACAATTGGCCCCGCTCGACGGTGACGATTCCCGAGCTATCGTAGCCGCGGTATTCGAGTCGCCGCAGCCCGGCTAGCAAGAAGTCGGCCGCCGGTTCGGGGCCGATATAACCGACGATTCCGCACATAGATTGCCCTTCGTGGCCACGGCAGATGGGCATGCTAGCCCAGCGAGTACGACTCCCGGTTCGCCTGCCAGCAGCGTAGCACGGCGCCGCGAACCGGGCCATGCGAATGTGCTGAAGGACGGCGGGGTCGGGAGTCTTTTGCGACTGGCGAGATCGCCGGCAGTGTAACTCTC
>JBGSYU010000037.1:0-14117 GCA_041750715.1 Lacipirellula sp. | reverse complement strand
TCGAGCGCTTCGAGCGCCGTCTTGGCAAGTCGCACCAGGAATTTGTCGCGATCGTCCGCGGCGAACGGTTCGAGCAATTCGCGGGCGGCCGGGTCGTGCAGTTCGCCCAAGGCTTGAATCGCGGCGCCGCGGAGGACCTGGCGGGGGTGAGTCAGATAGTCCTTGAGGAAGTCGAACGCGGCCTCTTGGCGGCGGCCACGCTGCGAGATTTTAGCCAGCGAGAGCATGCCGTCCATCACGTCGCGCGGATCGAGCTCTTGCTCGCGGGCCTCGATCGTATTCATCACATCCGCGGCGAGCGACGGGTCGTTCATGTCGCGGACCGCCAGCAGCGCGGAGCGGACCGGCTCGTTGCTGTGCGTTTGGCTTGCCAGGGCGGTACGAACGGCGGCGGAGGCGGCCTCGCCCTGGTGATGAATCAGCCCCATCAGCGCGGCGGCGACGACCGCCGGATTCTTTTCCGTCTCGATGATCTTCGTCAACGTTTCCGCCACGTCTTCGTGGTAACATTTGGCGAGTTCTTCGGCCACGCGATGGCGAACGCGGGCGTCGGGCTGGTCGGTCGATTTGACCAGTGCCGCGATCGCCGCGGGGGTGTGAATTTTCCGCAGGGCGGCGGCGGCCTCGCCGCGGACGCCGTAGAACTTGTCGTTGTTCAGGGCATGTTCCAGCGCGTCGACCGTGGCGCGTGTCTTGCGCTTTGCCAGTTCGTCGCAGGCGCGGACCCGGCCGATGGCGTCTTTTTCGTTCTTCAATTGTGCCCGCAGCAGCTTGTCCGATTTGTCGAACTTCACCTCCGCCAGCAGCGCGTATTCGGGATCGAACCGCACGACCTGCGGCTCCGCCGGCAGCGAGACATAGAAATCGTGGCGCCGACCGTCGATCTCGATCGACTCGTCGTGCGCCTTGCCATCGACGATGAATCGCAGCTCGGTCTCGAGTTCGAACAGCAGCACGTCGTCGTTGGTCGCCTGCGTTTGCTCGACGGTGACGTGAGCTTGCTTTTCTTCCGCAAGCCAGCGGTAGGTCACCTTTAGCTCAGGCACGCCGCCGTGGTAGAGCCACTGGTCGAAAAACTTGTCGAGCGGCCGGCCGCTCACCTCTTCAAACGCCTCGCGGAGGTCGTCGGTTTCCACGTCGCTCAAGGCGTGGCGTTTGAGATACGCTTTAATCGCCTGACGGTACAGTTCCTCGCCCAACTGGCTGCGGAGCATGTGCAGCACCCAACTCGCCTTGGGGTAGTTGCGGAAGTCGAACTGCTCGCCAGGGTCTTTGTACTGGCGGTACACGATCGGGCGGGGGTCGGCTTTCATCGGCGCAATGTCGTCGCGGGCGTCGAGATACAGTTCGTAGTTGAACGCGTCTTGGCCGGATTGATGCCGCAGGTGCAGCAAAGCGTAGTAGGTGGCGAACCCTTCGTTCAGCCAAAGGTGGCTCCAGTCCTTGCAGGTGACGTAGTCCCCGAACCACTGGTGGGCCATCTCGTGGGCGTTGAGCGAGCGGCTGGTGCGGACATTCTCGGTTTCGTCGGCGTAGAGGGTTCGCTGCGTGAGCGTGGTAAGCGTGGTGTTTTCCATGCCGCCCCAGTGGTAGTCGCCGCAAGTCACCTGGTCGTACTTATCCCACGGGTAGGGCACGCCGATTTCTTGCTCGTAGAAGGCCATGATGTCGGCCGTGTCGCGGAAGGCGCTCGCGGCGTGCTTGGCCTTCGAGGGTTGCGTGTAGAACGCCAGCGGCACGTTGCCGTGCCGGCCTTCGAGCTTGGCAAAATGGCCGGCGACCATGCAGATGAGGTAACTCACATGCGGCTTCTCTTGCAGCCAGTGGACGGCCTTCTTATTGCCGGCTTCCGCCTGCTCGCCGACGAGTCGGCCGTTGGAAACGACCGTCATGTCCTTGGGCACATGGCAGATGATCTCGGTGGAAGATCGTTCGTTGGGATAATCGAACGAGGGAAACCAGTGCCGCGCTTCGTGCGTCTCGCCCTGCGTCCAGCAGTGCGCATCGCCCTTGGCGAAGCCCATTTCGGGCGTGCGGAAGTAAAGGCCTTGGACCGGTTCGGCGGAGTAGTCGATCTCGACCGAAGCGTCCTCTCCGACCGGCACGGACTCTTTGAACACGATGGCGAGGTTGTCGCCGTCGGTGGAATAGTCGCGGACCGGGTGCGAGGAGCGCACGGCTTGCACCTCCAGATCGACGGCGTCGAGTCGCAGCGATATGAGCGGCTTGCTGATCGGCGTGAAGCGGAGCGTGGCCGTGCCGGCGACGGTGTGCGTTTCAAAGTCCGGGGTGACGTCGAGCTTAATGTGACGCACGTCGACTTGGCGATCGGGCGCGTATTGACGGCCGTTGGTCGTCGCCATGCCGCCGGGCATCGGCAGCGCGCGGTGATCGCGGCCGCAGTAGCGGCAGACGTTGCTCAGCTCCGACGCCGTCGACCCGCGGGCAACGAGCAGAAGCAGAGCGGCGGCGGCGAGGGACGCGAGCAATTTCGGCACGGGCATGGGGTAACTCACGGTGCGATGGCAGGAACTTGGGGGAGCATGCAGAGGCGGGTAGGTCGCAAGCGGCTGCGCAAGAATTACGCAAATCGGCGCCGACGGGTTCAGTTTGATTCTAGCTTACGGCGCCCCGGGCTAGTAATGCGGTGGTTTTTCGTGCGGAAGCTCTTCGCCGGGCAAGGCATCAGCCAGCCGCCCCATCGCTCCGGCGATCCGCCCAAGTTCGCGGCTGAGTTGCTCCAGTCGCCGATCGTGACTGAGCACCACGCCGTTGAGCTCCTCGATCGTGCGCTGCTGAAAGGTGAGTCGCTCTTCCATGGCGAGCAGCCGCTGATGGGCTTCGGGGCCGTCGGGCGGGATCATGGGCGAAAGTCCAACGGGAGGGGCGATGCGTCGTAGCAGAGTCAAGTTTAACCGCGGGGCCTGTTCGAGGGCCATTCGCAGGGGAACTGCAAATTCAGTTTCTTGAACCGCCAAGTGCGCCAAGGACGCCAAGTTAAGACCGAGATGTGCAAGGAACCGACGAGAGTTCTAACGTTATTAACTTGGCGCTCTTGGCGTCCTTGGCGGTTATTCCCGAATTTGCAATGGTCCTAACCATTCGTCGACGAATTGTAGCGAACGACGGAATGCTCAATAATGGAACTCTAGCAATCGACACGCACCCTACCTCTAAATCGGAAGGCATATCGCCATGGCCGCTCAATCGTCTACGCAGCTTCGTGAGAAAAAGTGCTTGCCGTGCGAAGGGGGCGTCGCACCGTACGCGCCCGAGCAGGCCCGCGAGCAGCTTGGCGCCCTCTCGGGCTGGCGACTCACGCACGAGGGGCAGCGGATTCGTAAAGATTGGAAGGTAAAAAACTTCATGGCGGGCATGCGGTTCTTCAACGAGTGCGCGCGGGTGGCGGAGGAAGACGCCCACCATCCGGATGTGCACATCGAAGGGTACCGGAACGTCTCGGTCGAGCTGTGGACGCACGCCATCGGGGGCCTCAGCGAGAACGATTTTATTCTGGCGGCGAAGATCGATGCGCTGCCGGTGGAGCTGGCGAAGGGCTGAAGGAGGGCTGGGAACTGGAGTTGGCGAATGCGGCAAAGCAGAATGTTTCGTGTATCCATATGGACTGCGGTTGCCGTCATTGCCGCAGCAGGCGGCAGCGCAGTCCTATGGAAGTGGGTGAACCGATCGCCGTTCATCCTCATCATCGAACCTAAAGGCGGTGGCGGAGTCGTACAATTCATTCAGCCGGAAAGCTCAAGCGGCGGCGAACTTAGGTCGCCACGATTCGAGATCGCTGGGCCCGTCTCAAAAGCATTGCGTATTGTCCTAACATCCCGCAAGGTTGAAGTGCCGGGGGCGGTGGTGGAACATGGCGATACGACGATTACTCCAGGAGCGTTTCGTCTTCGCTTCGGCGATCGAGTCTTCGAAGTTATGGAGGCTCGCATCATCGTAGACTCAATCAGCCACGATTGGATTCCGGCGCCCGCCTAGCCGTGATCTTGAAGCGAGTCAATGAACTCGGTCGTTTAGTGAGTGCTGCTTGTGGAAACGCTGTCACACGATCGCTACAAGCAGGTGATCCTGTTGCTCTTTTGCCTATTCTTCGTCGGCAGTTGCATCAACCCGCCCTATCGCGACTACCTGCTGATGCAGCATGTGCCGACTGTGTTGGCAGCGGCTTTATTGGCATATCTCGCGAATCGGTTCGCCATCAGCCGCTTCGGCTTTACGTTAATTATCGTTTTTCTCGTCATGCACACGCTAGGTGCGCGCTACCTTTATTCCTATGTGCCATACGACGCTTGGTGCGAGCGACTGCTCGGCATCAACATTACCGAGAAGTTTGGATTCCGGCGTAATCATTACGACCGCTTAGTGCATTTCTCTTACGGCCTGCTGCTAGTCATTCCGATTCAGGAGTTTGAGCGGCGTCACTTAATGCTGTCGTCGGGGCTGGCCTTCGTGTTGGCGATTGAATGTATCGTGGCAACGAGCGCCGTTTATGAGATAATTGAGTGGCTGGTCGCCGTGGTCTATACACCGCAGCAGGCTGACTCATTCTTAGGCCAGCAAGGCGATATCTTCGATGCTCAGAAGGATATGGCCTTAGCGGGGGCAGGAGCCGTTTCCTCGAGCTGCGCCGCAGCCGCGGCGAGTCACTTTCAACGTGTGCGGTCGATCGCGTGATCAGTGTAACTCGTCACCAGTACGCACACAGCATGGGGTGCGACGCCTGCCGCATTCTCTGTGCTCTCTGTTTGCTCTGTGGTTACGCATTCATCGACCCGGCGAACGCGGCCGACGACAACTCATTGCCAACGGCCAGCAGCTTGCACCAGCGAGTCACCATCCACCGTGATGAATTCGGCCTGGCCCACGTCGTCGGCGAAGACGACGAGAGCACCATCTTCGGCTTCGGCTACGTTCAGGCCGAGGATTTTTTCTGGCAGGTGGAGGACGCGTACATCCTCGCGCTGGGTCGGTACAGCGAGGCGCATGGGCCGCAGGGGATTAATTCGGACCTGCTCAACCGGGCGTTTGAGATCGTGCCGCGGAGCGAGCGGGATTTTGCGGCGCTCGACCGGACTTCGCGGCGGTTGTATGCGGCGTTTGTCGAGGGGATCAACTTCTATTTGCGGACGCATCCGGAGGTGCGGCCGCGGCTCATCGAGCGGTTCGAGCCGTGGCATGTGCTCGCCTTTTATCGGCATGTCGCGTTGGAACTGACCTTCCGACTTACCGGGCTGTCCGATGAATTCTTGCCGCGACGGAATCCGCAGATTTGGACCGCCACGGGGTCGAACGGCTGGGCGGCGAGCGGCGTGCGGAGCGCCAGCGGGCATCCGCTGCTGATGGCCAGCCCGCACATGCCGTGGTTTGGGTTCTCGCAGCTCATGGAGTCGCACCTCACCAGTAAAGGGGGCGTCGACGGGCAGCGGTGGAATTTTATCGGCGCGGGATTCTACGGCAGCCCAATGCCGGCGATGGGGCACAACGATCGGCTGGGCTGGACGCTGGTGACCAACAAGCCCGATGTCGCCGATGTGTGGCGGATGGAATTCAGCGATCCCGCACGGCCGCTGGCGTACAAGTACGATGGCTCCACGCGCATGGCCGAGGAGTGGACCGAGACGATTCGCGTGCGCCAGGGGGGCGGCTTCGACGATCGACGGCACACGTTTCGCAAGACGCATCACGGGCCGATCGTGAAGCGAGAGGACGAGCGGCACTTTCTGGCGGCGCAGGTGTCGGGGCTGTTCGAGGCGGTGCCGATGCGGCAGGCGCTGAATATGGTGAAGGCGCGGAACCTGGAGGAGTTTCGCACGGCGCTGGCGCCGATGCAGATGCTGTTTATGAACGTGGTGTACGCCGACTGCGACGGCAACGTGTGGTACCTGTACAATGGTCGCGTGCCGCGGCGGAACCCGAAGCTGGACTGGTCGCAGCCGGTGGATGGAGCAGACCCGGCCGCGGCGTGGTTGGGGGTTCACGAGCTGGACGAACTGCCGCAGGTGCTGAACCCGGCGGCTAATTTTCTGCAGAACTGCAATTCGACTCCTTTTATGGTAACCGACGGCGATAATCCGCTCGCCCGAAATTTTCCGCGGTACATGATTGGCGACGCGGACGCGCGCAATCGTCGCTCGCTGCGTTCGCTGGAAATTCTGCGCGGGATGCAGCAGGCGACGTTCGACGATTGGCAAAAGCTCGCGTTCGACGCCGAGGTCTATTGGGCGCGGCAGGAGTTGCCGGGCTACGCCAAGGAACTCGAGCAGCTCAAAGCCGTCGACCCGCATGCGGCTGAGAAAGTGAAGCCGTATCTCGATCACTTGCTGGCCTGGGACGGGCGAATTACGGTGGAGTCGACGCAGGCGACGTTGTGCCAGGCGTGGTACGAGTTGCTGCATGGGCCCAATTACCCGGGTGAGACGCTCCGCGAGGAATTTGCGGGCGACGCGGCGGCGCAATTGAAGGCGTTGCCGCGAGCGGCGGAGGCGCTGGTCGACCTGCACGGAAGCTGGCAAGTGCCCTACGGCAAGCTGTTTCGCATCCAGCGCGTCGCGAACGTCGCGGACCTGGTAGATGCTCGATTTCAAGACGCGGGGCGTAGCATGCCGAGCCTCGGCGGGCATGGCCCGATGGGGGTGGCGTTCGCGCAGTACTATTCGCCGAGCGTGGACGTGCCGCTGGTGATTTCGCAGCGCCGGCGGTATGGGCTGGCCGGGGCGTCTTACATGGCGACGTGGGAGTTCGCGCCGGAAGGGGTCCGCGGGGCGAGCCTGGTTCCCTTCGGCGTGAGCGGCGACCGCCGATCGCCGCACTACTTCGATCAGGCGGCGCTGCTCTCGCAGCAGCGGCTAAAGCCGGAGCGATTTACGGAGCAGCAAGTGACGCGGCATGCGGTGCGGAGTTATCGACCGGGGGAGAAACCGTAGTCTTTCTCGCAAAGGCGCGAAGACGCAAAGAACAGCGCAAAGAAGAAAAGAAGGCATGGATGGTGCAAGAGCTTTTTCGTTGGTTTCGATTTTTCCGAGGTTTCCATGTATTCTTTGCGCTGTTCTTTGCGCCTTAGCGCCTTTGCGAGAGATCTTCGTCGGCGCCACTTCTTCAGCGGTGTTGTGAAAAGAGCCAGTCCCACACGAGGCGGTTGTTGAACGTCTCGGTCCAGGAGTCGTGGCCGACGCCTTCGTACTCGGTGTAGACGGGATGCCCGCCGGCGGCGCGGAGGGCTTCGATCATCGCGCGCGAGCGGTCGGAGAGCACCGTGAGATCGTCCTCGCCGTGGAAGGCCCAGACCGGCGTCGACTTCCTTGCAGCCGCGTAGGCCGGATCGCCGCCGCCGCAGATGGGAACGGCTGCGGCCAGCAGTTCGGGCTTGCGTTGTAGGATATCCCAGATTCCGAAGCCGCCCATCGAGAGGCCGACGCCGTAAATGCGGCGCTCGTCGATTCGGAACTCGTTCTGTAACGCTGCGACTAGCTGGAACACGGCGGCCAGCGGCGTGCTCGGTTCGGCGGGCATCGTATGCGATTTCTCGTCCCATGAAACCTCAACCCACCGCTTCTCCGCCGGGCACTGCGGAAAGATGACAAACGCGGGGTAATGGCGGCGCATCGCCAGATCGGTGAAGTTGCGCGCTCCGTGGAAGAGTTGCACGGCGTTGTCGTCGCCGCGCTCGCCGGCGCCGTGGAGAAATAGCAGCAACGGGTACGCTTGCTTCGGGTCGAAATCGAGCGGCTTCAGCAGGCGGTAGGGCAGCCCTGGGCCGTCGTCGCCACGGAAGACGCGGGATTCGAATGCCTCGCGCGGGTTGGTGGGCGGCGAGGTGATAGCGTCGTGGGAGTGCATAAACGTCATCGTTGGCAGAAAATGTAGCAGGCCTCTATGAGGCCGACGATTCGCTAAGGGTCGCCGGGGTCACAGACCCCAGCTACACGCCAGCCGGGGTCACAGACCCCAGCTACAGGGCGATTTGGCGCATGGTTGTGCGGGGGAGCGTGAGATATACTGCGGCGGACCTTCGCGGGACAAGTCCCGCGGCTAAATAATGGCTTTCCCTCGATGCCTAAATACGTCGTTCGCCATGGGGTGATGCGCAACCTCGGCGTGTTCAGCACGCGGAGCGGGGAGGCCTATGCGCGGGGCATGCAGGTGATCGCCCGCAGTCAACGCGGGCTGGAAGTGGGCGAAGTGCTGTGCGAGGCGACCGACCATGCGGTCGCCAACATGACCGACCCGAAGGGCGGGCAGATTCTGCACGAGCAGTCGGACGAGGACAAGCGCGAACTGCGGCGGCTGGCCGAGCAGGAGCAGCGCGAGCATGAAATTTGCCGCAACACGATTGCCGAACTGGGCCTCGACATGAAACTGGTCGACGTCGAGCGGCTGTTCGGCGGCGAACGGGTCGTGGTGTACTACCTGGCCGAGGGGCGCATCGACTTTCGCCAACTGGTGAAGAACCTGGCGAAGGATTTTCAGACTCGCATCGAGATGCGGCAGATCGGCGTCCGCGACGAGGCCAAGCTGCTGGCCGACTACGGCGACTGCGGCAAGGTGGTATGCTGCAATACGCACCTGTCGGAAATGCCGCCGGTTTCGATGCGGATGGCGAAGCTGCAAAAGGCGACGCTCGACCCCAGCAAAATTTCGGGCCGTTGCGGCCGGCTGAAGTGTTGCCTGCGTTATGAGTACGACACCTACCAGGACCTTCAGCGCGACTTGCCGCCGGTGGGGGCGCAGATTATCACCAATAAAGGTCGGGCCCAGGTATTGGCCCAGGAGATTTTGGCCGGGCAGGTGCTAGTGCAAATGGACGATATGCGGCGGTTGGTAATCGACGCGGCGGACGTGATTACCGTGCTGGGGCGGGGCGGTTCAGGCGGCAAGCCGGGGCGGCAGACGGAGATGCAGCCGGAGGGAGGGGGCGTGGCGCAGGCGGTAATGCCCCTCGAGGGCGAATTGGCGGAGGAAAGTTGGGATGAGGATTCGCCGCTGGAGGCTGACGGGGAGTGAACCTCCCAGCAGTAGTCACCTCGCCGCCGCGAGTCGCCGTGGCGACCTGAGGTACTCCGAAGGGTCCGGCCAGCGTACCCGGGGCCAGATTCTTCGGAATACCTCAGAATGACCAGGCGCGCGGGACTTTGCAGAACCTCTGATTTCGGGTCGAGATTCTTGCTAGGCCAAATTGAACCTGCCGTATAATTTAGAGGAGGGCGGAGTCCGGCGAACGATCGCCACGCCGCCGCTGAACCCGGTCAGAGAAGACGATGCTTGATCCTGCCCACCCGATCGCCGAGTTGCTACGCCACGACCGGCGCTACCACTTCGACGCCTATGTGTTCGTGTTCGAGGCGCTGCGCTACGCCCAGGAGAAGCTAGGCCTGGGGGCGACCGCAGAAGTCGACGCGGAGGACGAAGCGGATGATCAACCGGAACGACACGTCACGGGGCAGCAGTTGTGCGAGGCGATGCGGCGTTACGCGCATCAGCAGTACGGCTACCTGGCTAAGCAGGTGCTGAACCACTGGGGCATTACCCGGACCAGCGACTTCGGCGAGATTGTTTTCAATCTCATCGAGATCGGCCAAATGCGCAAAACGCCGGACGACCGTCGCGAAGACTTCGAGGAGGTGTTCGACTTCGACGAGGGATTCAAGCGCAGCTTCCAGATTTCTTCCGTCGACTCCGAGGGGCCGCGGTCGTGAAGCGGCCGAAAAAGAATCGGACGGCGCAGGCGGCTCCTTCCGCCGTAACGGCTTCCTTGCCGCAACCTGGCCGCGGGCAACTCATTGCGTCCAGCGTGCTGCTGGGTTTGTGGCTGCTTTTTCTGCTGGCAATGGCATTAGGCGCTTGATGCCCGCCGGGCGGCGGTGTGAAATACAGCGACGTGCATAGTGAAGCCCCCGGCAGAGCCGGGGGCTATTAGTTTTACGGACACGATATTTAAGAAAGTCTGCGTGCTATGAAAGTTGTGCCGCTGGGCGACAAACTGGTAGTGAAACGTCTGGAAGCGAGCGAGCGAACCGGCGGCGGCATCTTGCTGCCGGACGCGGCGCGCGAGAAGCCGCAACAGGGGCGCGTCCTGAGCGTGGGCGACGGGCGGATGCTGCCCGACGGCACGCGGATTGCTCACGAAGTGAACGAAGGCGATCGCGTCGTCTTCGGCAATTACTCGGGATCGGAAGTTTCGATCGACGATGAAAAGGTGCTCATTCTCAGCGCCGACGACGTGCTGGCGATCGTTCGGTAGGCGTCGATTATTGCGGCGCCTGCTGGCTACCAAATCGACGTCGAACGGCACGACGTTTGGAGATTCGACGATCGGCACGACGTTTGGAGATTCGACGATGCGTTGGATAAATGCAACTATGATCGTTGTCGCCGCCTTGGCGGCGCAAACCGCGTCCGCCGCCCAGACCAGCGAAAAGGTCCACGCCTCACAGCTCGTCGACCGCGGAATTTCTTATCTCACTGGCGTGCAGGCCGAGGACGGTTCGTTCAGCAAACCGGCCGGGCCGGGCGTAACGGCGCTGGTGGCGACCGCGTTTCTGGAGAACGGACGGTCGCCGAGCGATCCCGTCGTGTCGCGGGCGCTTGAGTATCTGAAATCGCATGCGCGCGACGACGGCGGCATTTACGCCGAAGACTCGAAGTATCGCAATTACGAAACGAGCATTGCGATGCGCTGCTTCGCGGCCGCGAACGCCGATGGACGCTACGACGATCTGCTGAAACAGGCTGCGGCGTATGTGAAGGGAATCCAGTGGGACGGCGGCGAAGGGCACGACGAGTCGAGCGACAGCTACGGCGGGGCGGGCTATGGCAGCCACAACCGGCCGGACCTGTCGAATACCACTTTCCTCGCCGACGCCTTGGAAGCCGTGGGAACCGGCCCGGACGACCCGGCAGTGCAGCGGATGCTGGTGTTCGTATCGCGCTGCCAGAACCTGGAGAGCGAGCACAATCAAAGCAAGTTCCCGGCGCTGAATCCCGATGGCGGTTTTTACTACACAATCGCCGCCGGCGGATCGAGCCAGGCCGGCGCCACGCCTAACGGCGGCCTGCGAAGCTACGGTTCGATGACCTACGCGGGCCTCAAGAGCATGATCTTCGCGGGCGTCGACAAGGACGACCAGCGGGTGAAGGCGGCGGTCCAGTGGGCGCGGCAGCACTACACGCTCCAGGAGAATCCGGGGCTGGGCGATGCGGGGCTCTACTACTACTTCCACACGTTCGCCAAGGCGCTCCATGCGATGGGCGAGCCGACCGTCGTCGACGACGAAGGCGCCGAGCACGACTGGCGGCAGGAGCTCGTCGACGCCCTCGCCGCCAGGCAACAGGCCAACGGTAGTTGGATCAACAAGAACGACCGCTGGCTGGAAGCGGACCCCAATCTGGTGACCGGGTACGCGCTGCTAGCGCTGTCGCATTGCCGCGACGAATAGCGCTAGCACGCTGCTTTGGCTGTGACCGGCGCTAAATTTACCGTCATCCTGAGCGGAGCGAAGGATCTAGCGAATCAACCGGGCTTCCAGATTCTTCGCTCCGCTCAGAATGACGGGACTGACTCCGGACGCCTTCGCGCACGTTTTCCCGGCGCGGCAAGTGACCTTCTCCGGCGCCCACCGATCTGGTACGAACCTCGCCCTTAGCATCGCCGCGCTCGCGGCGGCATCGAACTCGATCGGGGTTTTTGGCATGGATTACAGCACCACGCCCGCCGCGCCGCGCCGGCTGATTCGTCGTCTCGTCCCGTGGACCGTCTCGATGGGACTGTTCGCGGGAGGCGGGTATGGGGTGTACACCTACGCCGTACCGAATGGGGGCGATTCGGCGGCGAGCGAAGCGGCCTCGGCCGACCCGTTTGGCGCCAAGCCGTCGACCGTGGCGAAGGACCAGATCAATCAGTTGTTCTCGTCGTCGGCGAGCGCTGCTCCGCAGTCCGACGGCGGTCGCTACGGCAACCGTTACGGCGACGCTCCCGCGCCGACGGGAAGCGCCCTCGCCCCGCCGCAGCTTCCGCCGGCTCAGACTTCACTAGCGACCAGCGACGATCGGGACGAAGTCGCCACGCCACGCAGCGCGGCGACGCTTCCGCCGCAGAATCCATTCGCGACGACCCCGGTCGGCGGCTATGCCGATCGTTACGGAGAGCCTTCACCCGTGTCGATGCCGCCGCGCGATGCGACTGGCGATTCGACGGACGCAGGCGCCGCGATTCCGGCAGTTCGCGAATCGGCGGCGGCTAGCGATCCGATGCAGACCGTCGAGACTGCCCCTACGCCGCGCATCGAGCCGGCCGAAGTCACCCGCGGCCAGGAACCGGCGGACTTCAATCCGCTGCGGTCCGCCGGCGCACGTTCGGCGACGGCGCCGCTGGTACAGCCGAACTCGAGTTCGTTAGCGTCGACTTCTCGCAGTGCGACGGAAGGGTCGCCCGGCGAAGGGGCGGCCATTCCCAGCGGCGCACCGGCGGCCGAGGAATCCAGCAAGTCGTTCAGCGACGCCGCGCAGGCCTTTGCGGCGCCGAAACGGTCGATGGAGAGCGACCCGGCTGGTTATGGCGGCGCCGATGCAACCGCCGCGCCGGCTGCCGTCAATTCGTTCGCGAGCGCACCGCCGACTCTCGCTCCACGCCAATCCCCGCCAAGTTTTTCCGCACAGGTTCAGCCCGCGCCCCAAGCAGCCGCGCTGGCCGCCGATCCGGGCATCATCCCGACGCCAGGCCTCGCCGCCGCAGACGGCGCTGGGCGACCGGGCGAGCGAATTCTCGAAGGGGTGCAGAATCCGGCAATCACCATCCAGAAGTTGGTCCCCGGCGAAATTCAAGTCGGCAAAAAATGTACCTTCGCCGTGCGGGTGCTGAACAATAGCCAACGCACCGCCCACAACGTGCAAATCCACGACCAAGTGCCGCAGGGCACGCAACTGATCGGCGCCGCGCCGAAGGCGAACGTCTCGGGTTCGCAGGTGGTGTGGGACCTCGGCGATCTCTCGCCCGGCGACGAGCGCGTCGTCGAAATGGAACTGATGCCGACCGACGAAGGCGATCTGGGCAGCGTGGCGATGGTCACGTTCGCCGCGCAAGCTTCGGCCAAGGTTCGCAGCACGAGGCCGCAGCTTGCGCTGCGGCTAACCGCCGGCCCGCGGGTGATGATCGGCCAGCAGCACGTCGTGCAGATCGAAGTCGCCAACCCCGGTACGGGCGACGCCACCGGCGTGATGCTCCTGGCGACGGTGCCCGCAGGCGTCAGCCACGAGGCTGGTCCGGCGCTGGAGTTTGAGGTGGGCACGCTGGCGCCGGGCGCATCTAAGCAGCTCGATCTCGTTCTGACGGCCGAAGAAGCGGGGCGAATCACCAATGCGATGACCGCTCGCGCCGATGCGAGTCTTGAAGTGGAAGCGGTGTGCGAGTTTGAAGTGATTGCGCCAGATTTGAAAGTTTCCGTCGACGGGCCGAAGCAGCGATACCTCGAGCGACCGGCGACTTACACGGTGAGCGTCGACAACCCGGGCACCGCTTCGGCGAAGGAAGTGCAGCTTATCACGCAGTTGCCGAAGGGTTTGCAGTTCGTCAGCGCGAACAACATGGGCGAATACGACGCTGCTACGCACAGCGTTCACTGGAGCCTGGCCGAGTTGCCGGCGAACGAGCGCGGCACGGTCGAGCTGACCGCGCTGCCGGTGGAGGCGGGCGAGCACACGTTGCAAGTGGCCAGCCGCGCCGAACAGGGGCTGGAAGATCGCACCGAGGCTCACGTTCACGTGGAAGGCTTGGTGGCGCTGTCGTTTGAAGTGGAAGCGGCGGACGGCGCGGTGGAAGTGGGCGGCGAGGTCGTTTACGACGTCACCGTGATGAATCAGGGATCGAAGCCGGCGGCCAACGTGCAGGTGGTGGCGGCGATTCCGCAAGGGCTGCGAGCGACCAACGGCCAGGGCGCCACGCGGCACGTGGTGCAGGGCGACCAAGTGGTGTTCGCCCCGCTGGCGCAACTAGCGCCCAAAGCGGAAGCGAAGTTCCAAATTACGGTGCAAGGCCTGCGGGCCGGCGACCTGCGGACGAAGATCATGGTGACGGCCGACGAGGTGCAGGAGCCGATTACCAAAGAGCA
>JBGSYU010000036.1:0-2285 GCA_041750715.1 Lacipirellula sp. | reverse complement strand
GGCGAGCAATGGTACGGCGATCACCCTCGCGCATGGGCCCCCGCGCGCTGGAACGGCGGCGACGCTCGGGCTCCGGCGACGTGGGCCGCAGTGGCCGCGTACGGCGGATACAACAGCGAGGCGCCCGTCTCCTACAACTATGGCGTCGACGTGAATTACCAGGACGGCAACGTGACGGCCAACGGTCAAAACGTCGGCACTGCCGAGGAGTACGGCCAGCAAGCCTCCGATTTAGCCCAGACCGGCGCCGCGGCCCAGCCGCCGGCCGACGACGAGTGGTTGCCGCTGGGCGTCTATGCCATGGTCAAAAACGAGCAGCAGCACCCGCACCTCATCATGCAGATGGCCATCAACAAGCAAGGCGTCCTGCGCGGCAATTACACCGACGAGGTTTCCGGAAACACGCAGCCGATCCAAGGTTCGGTCGACAACACGACGCAACGAGCAGCGTGGACCGTGGGCGACAACACGCAGACGGTCATGGAAGCCGGGCTGAGCGACCTCACGAAAAACGAGACGCCGGCGCTCATCCACAAAAACGGCACGACCGACCATTGGCTCTTGGTCCGACTTCAGCAACAATCATCGGAGGCGGGCGCGTCGCTGCCCGAGACGAATCAGCCGTAGTGGTTGTGCGGCGATGTTATCGTCCACCGAATTAAGGAGCGTAGAATGATCGAGCAACTACCGGCGTCGGCCGACGAAATTCTCGCTTTCAAACTATCGGGCAAGCTGCACGACGAGGACTATAAGACGTTCGTCCCCGCCATCGACGCCGCGCTCACGAAGCATCCCAAGGTGCGCCTCTTCGCCCAGTTCCACGACTTCCACGGCTGGGACGCGGAAGCCCTGTGGGACGATATCAAGTTCTCCACCACGCATTGCACGAAGATCGACCGCATCGCCCTGGTCGGCGAGAAAAAGTGGGAACAGTGGATGGCCAAAGTGTGCAAACCGTTCACGATGGCCAAGATCAAGTACTTCGACGCCGCCCAGGCCGACGACGCGATGGAATGGCTGCAGACGGACCAATAATGTTATTGGAATTGTGCATCTGCGAACCTCATCGGGGTGTTGTCATGAAATACAAAGTTCTACTAGTGCTGGTAGCGTGCGGGGTTGTAATCGCGGAAGGCTCGACGCTATTCGCCCAGACCAGTGATACGGCGCAGCCCGCCGGGCGGCCTCAGCAGAGCGGCGCGAGCGAGCTCGACGCCATCCGACACGCAGCGCTCAGTTTTGCCGAAACGTTCAATCGCGGAGACGCCAAGGCGATTGCGGAGCTGTGGACGACCGACGGCGAGTATGTCGATGACACGGGCCGCACATACGACGGCCGAGAGGCGATCGAAAAAGGGTACGCCGACTTCTTCGCAGCCAACCCGAAGGCGAAGCTTCGCCTCGTAGTGGAGTCGGTACGCTTGCTCGGTGACGCCGCCGCTCTGGAGTACGGGCAGGCCATTCTTGAGCCATCGTCCGGCGGCGTTTCGACAAGCAGTCAATATTCAGTAGTCCACATTAAAGTGGAAGGGCGCTGGCTCATGGCGTCGGTTCGCGATACGCACGTCGATAGTGGATCTACCTACGAGTACATCGCTGATCTGGAATGGCTCATTGGCGCTTGGACCGCCGAGGAGCACGGCGTGAAGACCGAATCGGTATGTCGCTGGATCGGCGACAAGAGCTTTGTTGAACGAAAGTATACTACTACGGGCACAGATGGCGCCGAATCGACGGGCGTGCAGATCATCGGCTGGAACGCGCGGGAAGGTCATGTACAGTCGTGGAACTTCAGTCCCGACGGCGCCTTCGCCGTCGGAGTCTGGGCCCCGATCGAGGATGGATGGCAAGCTTCTGTAGACGGCGTGACCGTCGATGGCACGGCTACGGCGGCCGTGACTCGTTTGCAACGACTCGACGACAACGCCTATGTGTGGCAATCGGTTGGGCGCTCGCTGGGCGATACGCCGCTGCCGGATAGCGACGAAATTGTTATGCGACGTAACTCACAAAAGTAAACTTGCAGTTCGTTTCAAGATCTGCCGCTTTAATAGGGGACGGTGCTATGACCTCGCGATCTGTGATGAGCATTGTTTGCATAGCCATGCTGCTTTGTCCGACCTCCAGTTCATATGGCCGTGGCTTTGGCGGCGGAGGACGCGGAGGCGGCGGCATGAGCCGCGGCGGTGGTTTTGGCGGTGGCGGCGGAGGTGGTTTCGGCGGCGGCGGTGGATTTTCCGGCGCGGCGCGACCGAGTCCCGGTGGATACGGAGGCGCTCGACCTG
>JBGSYU010000035.1:0-4815 GCA_041750715.1 Lacipirellula sp. | reverse complement strand
TCGTTGTGGGCCGAGGCGTGCGGGCGCGGGCCGACCAGGGACATGCTGCCGTCCAGCACGTTTAGCAGTTGCGGCAATTCGTCGAGCGACGTTTTGCGGAGCAGCCGGCCTAAGGGGGTGATGCGATCGTCGTTGCGCGAGGCTTGCGTCACCTGGCCGCCGTTATCCAGGACCTTCATGCTGCGGAACTTCCAGACGCCGATTTCCTCGCCGCTGAGGCCGTAGCGTTTTTGGCGGAAGAGGATGGGGCCGGGGGAGGTGAGCTTGATGGCGAAGACGCAAGCGAGCATCACCGGGGCGACTAGCACCAGAGCCGCGGCGCCCACGACCAGGTCGAAACCGCGTTTGAGGACGCCGTCGATGCCGCAGATGGGGGTCTCGAAGACGCTCACCACCGGCAGGCCGTCGATTTGGTTCCACCGGGCGTGCAGCATTTGGAACACGAAGAAGTCGGGCACAATGTAGACCGAGGCGGTGGTGTCGCTCAGTTGACGCAGGTGTTCGCGGATGCGATCCTCGGCGCGCATGGGGAACGTAATGAAGATCATGTCGACGCCGCCGCTCTTGGCGAGCGCGACCAGTTGCGCGAGGTTGCCGGCGTGCGGCCGGTTCTCGCCGGCTGATTCTTCGGTGCGCTTCTCGGGGCGGTCGTCGAAGTAGCCGACGAACTGTAGCCCGAGCTCCGGCGAATTCTGCACGTTGCGGGCCAGTTGCACCGCGAGCTTGTTCATGCCGCAAATGGCGAACTTGCGGGTGTTGATGCCGCGCTTGCGAAGGTTTCGCAGCAGCAGCCGCAGCACGATGCGCCCGCTGGCCATGGCGGCAGGGGTGAGCGCGAGCCACACGACTTTCGTGGCGTAGGTGACGTGAGCGTTGTACTGCGTGAGCAGCCCCAAGCCGAGGACGGCCGGGGCGGTGTACATCCATGTACTTAGCACGCACCACAGTTCGAGCGACAGGTTCGAGCCGCGCCAGTTGCGGTACAGGCCGCTGATTTCAATCGCGACGACATGTACCAGCAGCGTGGTGGCGGCGATGGCCGCGAGGTTCGGCAGCGGCTCGCCCGGCGTGAAGCCGACGGCGACCACCGCTGCTGCGATGATCGCGGCCGAATCGACGACGCGGTAGGCCAGGTCGACGAACGAGCGATGGGTGCGAACGGAGAAGGAGTTATTGGTCACAGGCGTGGGTGATTTGCTGCGAAGTTTTCGGACGGCGATCGACCAACGGCGGCTTATAAACTTAGGTTTTTCAGCGGCTCCCGTCGTTTTTCGCTAATCCCCGGTAGGCGGCTCCGCCTCGCCGAGGGTGCTTACAATCCGAATCTTTGGCGCGACCGAAAGACCCGCCTGGCGAGCTCGCGTCAGGAATATTGCCCGCCTATAAAAAACGACCCCGGGGAGATCCCCGGGGTCGTTGTAACGCCTAACGCTGCGGGCTAGCCTTAGCAATTGTTGCAGAACTCGTCGGCTTCCTTTTCCGCTCGCTCCTTTTCGTAGCCGTACTTCTCTTGCAGCTTACCGACGAGCTGGTCCTTCTTTCCGGCGATCTGATCGAGATCGTCGTCGGTCATGTCGCCCCATTTTTCCTTGGCTCTGCCGGTAAACTGCTTCCATTGACCCTTCATCGAATCCCAATTCATATTGATTCTCCTCGCTAGGAACTAAATGCGGTTTAGAACTAAGCACGCGCGAACGAAGAACCCCTACCGACCCGGCTGGCCGCAAAGATGCGAAACGTGGGACCGGCGCCAACGACGGCCCCGACGATGCCCGCCGCCATGGAGAGCAACGTGCCTCCCAAGGTCCACCAAGTCGCTTGCGTGGCATATTTCGCGGCCGCTTCTCGATTCGCCGGGTCGTTGGCTTCGGCGCGTACCCGCTCGGGCGCATCTTCAGCCGTTTGCCGCCACTGGTCGATCGTTTCTTGCGAGACGCCGGCCTCTCGTGCGGCAGCTTCCCAATCTTCCGTGGACATATTCTTAGTGGCGGCGCCGGTGAGGTTCGCCATGCCGGCCATCGCCGAGAACCCGGCGCTCAGCCCGGAGCTTAGAAGCCACAGAATCATGGCGAACACGACGCCCCACATGATAATGCCGTGAACGACCGCCTCCATTTTGTTCTCGCCGACGGTACACTGGCTGGTGATCCAACCGCCAACGAAGAGGGCGGCGACTGTAGCGACCACGGCCCAAATGGCAGCACCCCTGCCAAGCGATTCGCCGCTGACGTCGTCGCTAACGGTCAGCCCGATAGCGCCCCCCAGCAGGGTGAGTACGAAATGCAGTGCCAATGCGACCACGGCGCCGGCGAGAATTGCCCCCCAGCTAACGCGACTTTGCACCGGCACCAAGTCTTCAACGTGAACGCGACTTTCCGCCATGTTATCCATCCTTTCGCGACATTTTGACCGAGGCGAGCTTTGCGACGCAAAACATGCCTCGGTAGTAGCAATTTCCGTACCATCGACGGCGAGTTGGAACTTTCCAGGTTGCGACGGCGTCGAAGTGAAGTAAATGGAGCGGCGACCAGCCGCGGCACATGCTCACCCAGGCAGACGCAGAGGTTTTTAGATGAATCGTCGTTTTTTATTTGCAACGATTGCCGTGCTGACAGGTCTGGCAGGCGCCGTGGTGCAACTGGCCGCGGAAACGGACGTCAAGAACGAACGCGAACAGGCACGCAAGCTCATGGACGACGGCAATTTCAAAGACGCCCTGGTGAAGTTTCGCGCGATAACGCTCGAGGCGGACGACGGCGAGTCGAAGGAAATCGCCGCGGACTTTCGGCGAGCGCTATCCTGCTTCCAGCAACTTAATGCGACGCACGAAATCGACGCCTATCGCGACGCGATGGTAAACGCCCACGGTCAGGACTGGCTCGTGCTGGGGGCAGTGGCGCAGAGCTACACGGAGATCGAACATCAAGGGTTCCTGATCGCCGGCGAATTTCGCCGCGGGCAGCATCGCGGCGGTGGCAAGGCCGTGCAGGCGACGGCCCGCGATCGGGTGCGCTCCTTGCAACTGTTCCGGCTGGCGCTCGACATCCTGGAAGGCGAAGCAGAGGACCAGAAGTCGTCGGAGGCGAGCAGGCTGCTCACGCATTTTGCGGAAGCGGTGATGTCGGGCGGCGATTATCGCCAGGCTTGGCGATTGCAACTGCTCACCGACCTCAACGAGCTGCCCGACTACGACGAGGGATGGGGGCACTTCGGCGGCAGCCCGCTGGGCGCGCCGGTGGATGATGAAGGCAATCCGATCTTCTACGGCAAGCCGGACGCTTGGAAGAGCTCCGCGAACGACGGCGAACGCTGGCGGTGGCTGCTGGCGCGGCGAACCGAGTGGCAGCCTGACGTGAAGTCGCTGGAACTTTACGACCGGGCGACTTTTTTGCAGCAGCAGTTTGGCGTGCAGACGATGGCCGACTACGGCTGGTGGTTCGCACGGCAGGAAGAAGACGCGGACGCAACGAAAAGCTTGATGTCGCTGCACACCTTGGGCGACGACGAAACCATCGCGAAGCTCGCCAATGGCATCAAGCGGTTCACGCTGCCCGCGGAACACAATTACGTGGGGCTCTACAAGCAAATTGCCGAGGAGGAGGGCAGTCACGCCGGCTTTGCGACCATCGGGTTAGCGCGGGAGTTTGAGAATCGGCGGCAGTACCCGCGCGCCGCCCAGTTGTGGAAGGCGCTCGTCGCGGCGAGCCCGCAGACGGAGGAATTCCGCGAACGCCTCGCGCAGATCGTCGGCAACTGGGGCCAACTCGAACCGGTGATGATGCAGCCGGCGGGCAAGGGGGCGACGCTCGACTACCGCTTCCGCAACGGCAAGCGCGTGGAGTTCACCGCCCGCGCGATCAAACTGCCCGAACTTTTGGCCGACCTCAAAAAGTATCTTCAGGGCAACCCGCGGCAGCTTCAGTGGGAGCAGCTCAACATCGAGAACCTCGGCTATCGCCTCGTGACCGAAGGTCAAGACAAGTACCTCGGCGGCGAAGCGGCGAAGTGGTCGCTGGACCTGGAACCGCGTGAGAACCACTTCGATCGCCGCGTGACGGTGACGACGCCGCTGCAAAAGCCAGGGGCCTACCTGGTGACCGCCAGGATGGACGACGGCAACACGCATCGCGTGGTCGCGTGGATCGCCGACACGGCGATCGTGAAGAAGCCGCTGGAGGGCAAGGCCCTGTACTATGTGGCCGACGCCGTCACCGGCAAGCCCGTGCCCAAGTGCAACGTCGAGTTCTTCGGCTACTGGCAGGAGCCGGTGGACCAGCAGGCCAATCGCTTCCGCGTGAACACCAAGGATTTCGCAGAGTTCACCGACGCGGAGGGCATGGTGCAGCTTCCCGCCGACGAGACGAACCGCAAGCATCAGTGGCTCGCCATCGCCACGACGCCCCAGGGGCGGCTCGCGTACCTCGGATTTAGCGGCGTCTGGTCGGGCCAGCGGCACGACCAAGAGTACAAGCAGGTCAAGGTATTCACGATCACCGATCGGCCCGTGTATCGCCCGGCGCAGGAGGTTCACTTCAAGTTCTGGGTGGCCAGCGCGCAGTTCGATCAGCCCGATGCATCGCCCTTTGCCGGGCAATCGTTTCTCGTCGAAATCCACGATCCGCGCAGCGAAAAAGTCCACTCGCTCACCCTGGTGGCCGACGCCTACGGCGGACTGGGCGGAACCTGGAAACTGCCGGAGGGTGCCACCCTCGGCGAGTATCGGCTCACTGTCGTCAACCACGGCGGCGGCAGCTTCCGCGTCGAAGAGTACAAGAAGCCGGAGTTCGAGGTAACGATCGACGCGCCGGAAAAGCC
>JBGSYU010000034.1:0-2276 GCA_041750715.1 Lacipirellula sp. | reverse complement strand
GCCCATGCCCCAGACGTTGATTTTCCAGGCGGTGAGATTTTCGGGCATTTCGAGCTCAACGCTCGCCAGGCCTTCGGCATTGGTCTGCAAAGCTCCGACCCAGAGGGCGGTGTCGGCGAATTTTTCGCGGATGGCGGGCTGCGCCAATTCGGCGCCGACGCCCGGTTTGGGCTTTACGCCACCGATGAGCACCGTGCCCCCATCGGCGACGGCGACCGTCGATGTAGGCGCCATCGCGGCGCCTTCGGCCATCGCCCCCATCGGCATTGCGAAGTCCAGATCTAGGCTTCGGCTTCGCAGACCGCCGCCCATTCCGCTTCGGCGAGAATACGTCGCCTCCTTGCTTGCGTCAGTCTCCGACTCATCCGCCACGCTCGCGCCGAACACGCCGAGGTTCTGCATCACCTTTTCATCGGGCTTCACCACCGGCCCCTCGACCCGCCCCAGGTTCGTCTCGCTCTGCGGATTGTGGCTGCGGCGCCACTTCCAGAAGAACTCGCGAATGTCCGGCACATTGCCGCCGCCGGAAATGTAGTCGAGCGCCTTGTCGTAGATCGCCACTACGGTGGAGCCGACCACCGGCTTCCCCTCGCCGCCGGTGAGTTTTAGTTGCACCTTGGCATGTTGTCCCGGCAGGTAGGCGTCGGCCGACGGCACGACTTCCACGTCGAACACCCGCTTGGCCGGCGGCACGAAAATCTCGCGTACCGCCGTGTGCAGTCGACCGCCATGCACGGTGACGGCTTCGACGAAGAAATTCGGCATGTCCCGCTGTTTTACTTCCACCTCGACGATGGTACTTTTACCCTTGAGTCGCACCATCTGCGGCGGCAGGTACACGCCGTTGGCCGGGCGGACGAACAGCAGCACCGCGGCGCCGGCTCGATTCGCGCTGACTTGCAGCGCCACCTTATCGCCGGGCGCATATTCGCGCTTGTCGGCCACGATCTCGACGTCGTTGAACCGGAAGTCGCCGCCGTCGAAATCGGGCCCGCGCACCACGATCACTTGCCCGCCTTCGATCGTGTCGCCCTTCTCGCCTTCGCCCTCGCCGGCTTTCGTCGTCACCTTGTAAGAAACGCGATACTGCCCCGGCTCCGACGCCTTAATTTGCAGCTTGGCCAGCCCTCGATCGTCGGTCGGCAGGTCCCACTTGGCGACCTCGTTCTCCACCGGCTTGCCGTCGTCGTAGACGATCTTGAGCAGCCGTAGCACGCCGTCGCCGCGGACCGGTTTACTGTCGAGCGTTCGCGCCGCCATGTCGAGCTGAATCGTGTCGCCCGCGCGGTAGTAACCGCGATGCGCCCACACGTACACGCGGAACGGTTTGCGCGCGACCAGCACGCGGCCCTCGGCGGTAATGGTTCGCCTCGACTGGTCGACCACTTCGGCCTGAATTTGATAGCTGTGATCCTGATCGGGATGGAACTGCTTCGCCGTGGCCGTGTCGATCACGACTTCCACCGTGCCGTCTGGCCCGATCTCCGCTTCTTGCTCGGCGACCACTTCCGGCTGCTCCGGCTGGCGCCAGAACCATGGCGGGTAGGGCCGCGCGCAGCCCCAGCGCCGCCACCCCGGATACCAGGGGTAATCCTCGCCGAACCACCAGTAGCCCGGGCCGTACAACCAGTCCCACGGCCCCGGGGGGAACCACGGCTCATTGAACGAGGTGCGGAGCACCTTGTACTTCACGCGGGCTTCGGTCACGGGGGCGCCGAAGTAATACTTTGCGGTGATCTTCGCGGTGATCTTATCGCCGAGCTTCACCGGCTTTTCCGGCGCGTCGATCGTTACCTCGAACTCCGGCTTCTTGTACTCTTCGACGCGGAAGCTGCCGCCGCCGTGGTTGACGACAGTGAGCCGATACTCGCCGAGGGTGGCTCCCTCGGGCAGCTTCCAGGTTCCGCCGAGGCCGCCGTACGCGTCGGCCACCAGGGTGAGCGAGTGGACTTTTTCGTTGCGCGGATCGTGGATTTCAATGAGAAACGATTGCCCTGCGAAGGGCGACGCATCGGGCTGATCGAACTGCGCACTGGCCACCCAGAACTTGAAGTGAACCTGCTGCGCCGGGCGATACACGGGCCGGTCGGTGATCGTGAACACCTTGACCTGCTTGTACTCTTGGTCGTGCCGCTCGCCCGACCAGACGCCGCTAAAACCGAGGTACGCTAGCCGCCCCTGGGGCGTCGTGGCGATGGCGAGCCACTGATGCTTGCGGTTCGTCTCGTCGGCGGGAAGCTGCACCATGCCCTCCGCGTCGGTGAACTCTGCGAAAT
>JBGSYU010000033.1:0-7441 GCA_041750715.1 Lacipirellula sp. | reverse complement strand
GCCGTACTCGGCCAACATCGCGGCAGCACCGGCGCCAAGGCCGACTGCGGCATGACCGGACTAGCGCTGCTCACCTTCCTCGGCGCCGGTCACTCGCATCGCGAAGGTCCGTACTCCACGGAAGTCGCCCGCGGGCTCGACTTTCTCCGCCGCTCGCAAGCCCCCAGCGGCAACCTCTACGGCGACGCCGAGTTGTTCGCGCAAACCTACTGCCATTCCATGGCCTCGTTCGCCGTGGGCGAAGCGTTGGCGCTGACGAAGGACGACCGGCTGGAACCGATCGTCCGCGCCGCCGCCGGCTACTCCCTCGCCGTTCAGCACCCTACCGACGGCGGCTGGCGCTATCGCCCCGGCGATACGGGCGACACCAGCCAACTCGGGTGGCAGGTGATGTCGCTGCGGAGCGCCGAACTGGGCGGCATCGGCGTGCCCGATGCAACGTGGACGCGCGTCGAACGCTTCTTGCGGCGCGTCCAGCGCGGCCAAGCCGGCGGGCTGGCCGTCTATCGCCCCGAAGAGGCGCTCCCCTCGCGGTCGATGACCGCCGAAGCAATGTACTGCCGACAACTTACCACCGGCCGCCCCGATGGAGGTCTCTCACCCGCCGGACTCGACGAAGCCATCCATTCGCTAGAGAAGGAACCGCCGTCGACTCGCCAGATCAATCTCTACTACTGGTACTACGCCACGCTCGCGCTGCACCGCGCGCAACACGCTTCGCCGCAGACGGGCGAAGTTTGGCGGCGATGGAACGACGCCCTCACTCGCACGCTGCTCGCCACCCAGCGCGAGGACGGCTCGTGGCCGGAAACATGCGTCTGGGGCGGCTACGGCGGCCGCGTGTACACGACCGCGCTGGCCGCGATGTGCCTGGAGGTGTACTACCGCTACGCGCCGAATGAAGACCGGGAACCCTCACGGTCTAACCCTGGCGATGTCGCCCAACGTCCCGCATGGCAAGCCGTTCCTGTTCGCTGAATGCTTAACCGCCAAGGTCGCCGAGGAAGACGGAAGCAATCAAACCGCGGATGAACGCAGATTTACGCGGATAAGAAATCGACTCATCAATCACACCTTGTATGATCTGCGTTTATCAGCGTTCATCCGCGGTTGCATTTGCCGTGTTCTTTCGTTCTCCCCCTGGGCGTCCTTGGCGGTTCACTCTTCCTGAAGGGTTACGATTCAGCAAGCTGTGCGTTGGTGATGTAAGCGGATTGTGCTGAATTTCTCGGCGAAACTAAGTGCATAAGCCGTCCGGCCGCACCTTGCCGCCGTTTGACTTGCCTCGGGCGCCCGGTAGAATTGACTCTAGTTGGCGGGCGTCTGTAGCCGTGTCGCACGGACTTTTGCGACCCTCTTACCGGCGTCGCCCGTCACGAATGCCGAGGCTTCGATGACCGCTTCCAGTATGTGCATGCTTGCGTTCACGCCAGGCCCGATGGAGATCTTGATCCTCGGGATGGTGGTGCTGCTGCTCTTCGGCAATCGCCTGCCCTCGGTGATGCGGTCGCTGGGCGTCGGTATTACCGAGTTTAAGAAGGGCATCAAGGGCGAGGAGATCGCCGAACCCAATTCCACCCTCGAAGACCAACGCCGCGGCAGCGCTCCTCGCATCGACTGAACGTGCGGCGCCTCTCCCCCGTGGGAAACAAATGCCCGTTGCAAGTACGATGCTTCCGCTGGCTTCCTTTCTCGCGCCCAGCTTCGCCGAGCTGGCGCTGATTGGAGTGATCGCGCTGCTGCTCTACGGCAGCGATCTTCCGCAAGTCCTTCGCGGTTGGGGCAAGACTTACAATGAGCTACGCCGCAATCTCAACGGCATTCGCAGCGACCTGAACGACGCCATCTACGCCGAGCCCGATTCGCCGCGCAAGCTGCAGTACTACCCCGAATTTCAGCACGACGCGAGCGATGCCGTTGCGTCGGCGGACGAGCACGACTCGCCCATCGCGAAGGCGGCCGCCGAAGCGGACGAGACGGCTGCGACCGAACTGGCGGCCGGCGACGAAGCCATTCGCCACGACACGCACGGCGCCGCCTGAAGACTGTCATCCCGAGCAAAGACTGGCATCCTGAGTGAAGCGAAGAATCTAGCGCCGTTCTAAATTCTTCGCTCCGCTCAGAATGACTTCGTTCCGTATCTGCCGTCGGAACTGCGAATGCGGCAGCGGGCAATCGCGAGCAATCCGATCGCAAGTAGCCCGCAGGACGCCGGCTCGGGAATCGCGACCGCCGCGGGCGACGCTGCGGGCACGGCGCCCAGTTGCCGTTGCCACGCAAGAAAGTCGGCCCCGTCCGAATCGCCGTCGTTGTCCGCGTCGCCTGCCAGCGTCGCGCCATACGCAGTTCGCCACGCCGTGAGATCGAGCGAATCGACGTACCCGTCGCCGTTGAAGTCCGACGGCAGCGGCGGCGGCAGCGTTAAACTATGGAGCGACGTGTTGCCGTCGACGGAGTACCACTTGAGAAATGCCTCGAAATACGAGTCGCGCGTCGTTTGGCTGGTTAGTAGCTGGTAGGGGTCATTGTCGTTGTCGACGTCCGGCGCCCAGGTGTAGCTTCCCACGCCCTGCCGCAGCGCGGTCACGATATTCGCATCCACTTGCGCGGAGTTTGTGCTGTAGCGGCCGTTGGCCATGAACCAGAACTGGCGATTGAGAAAGCCGTTGAAGTCGCTGTTGGTATTGGAGTCGGCGATGTTCGAGACGTTCAGCACCGGCAGCACGCGAGTCGCCTGCAAACCGCGGTTCATCCAATTCCGCAGCGGCTGCGTCACTCGCTGGGCGATATAGGCGTCGCCCGTTTGATATTGCGTCGGGTTGGTGGGCGATTCGATGCCGGTGCGATAGCCGTCCTCGGTGGCGTACACTTCCAGCGCCAGCGAGCGCATGTAATTGTTCGTGGCGAAGATGACGTCATCGTACAAGCCGTTCGTCACGCCGGTTCCCTGGCTAAGGCCGGGTTGGATGTAGGCCGTAATGTCGTTCCGGCTGCCGCCCTGTCCGCCCTCTGCGACCGGCGTCGTGTAGAGCCGCAGCGCCTCTCTTAGAATGGGTCCGCGGTTCGAATCTCTGAAGTTGCTGTTGAGCTCGTCCAGAATCATCATGTCCGGAATGCCGATCGACGCGCCGCTCACGCCGGTGCGCGAGTCCCCCTGCCCCGTCATTATTTCTCGCCACCGCTGCGCCATGGCGGCTGCGGTGGGAATGAACGTCGTCCCCAGATCTTCGATGTACCCGTCGTGGTACGCGTACGGAATCGCCGCACCGGTTTCGGGACTGTAGTTCTGCCGATTCTGCGACCAATAGTTCACCCCGGTTCGCGTCGAACGGCGAATCGCGTCGGTCTGCGTCAGGTATCCAGCGTTCCACCCGAAGTGGATGCTCTCGACGGCGCACGCCTCGCTCGTTAAGAGCAGCGCCGTAGCTGCTACGGCGGCGGCAAGCGAAACCGTCGAGCGGCAGCGGCTTAAGAAACTGAGCGTGAAGAAATGTCTCGGCGCGGTAAGCATTCCCGTATTCTACACGACGCCCCCCTCCCTTCCCAGAAAGCGACCGCCGCTCGATGTTGCATCCTTTACGAAATTGCACGGCCCGACGAGCGCAGAGCCGCCGGCTCCGCCTCGGTACACACCCGATGCACGAACCGTAGCTTTTCCACCGCCGGCCCGGCGAGCACGAACGGGTACAAGTCCTTCAGCCCCAATCCGCGGTTGAGGCTGTTCAGCACGTACGTCATCGCGAACCAGTCGCTCATCATGTCGTCGAAGGAGGCGTTTTCGGCTTCTTCCAGCGAGAATCTCGGACGGACTTGGCGGGCGTTGCGGCCGGCGGGGCGGAGCGCTAAGCCGCAAGCGGAGGCGGTTTCTAGCGAATCGGTGATGTGCAGGTAATGGGCCCAGGTTTCGGCCCAGTCCTCCCAGGCGTGAACGCTAGCGTAGGAGGAGACGAACTGCGATTGCCAGTCGGCCGACGGCCCTTGGTCGTAGTGCCGCTGGAGGGCCGCGCCGTAGTCCTCGCGGTCGTCTCCGAACAGCGCGCGGAACTCTTCGATCCAGCCGCTGTCTCGAATCAACCGATCCCAGTAGTAGTGCCCCACCTCGTGGCGAAAGTGCCCCAGCAGCGTCCGGTAGGGTTCGTGCATCGCCAGGCGCCGCTTCTCGCGCTCGGCGTCGTCGGCCTCGGCGAGGTTCACGGTAATCACGCCGTCCGCGTGACCCGTCAGCACCGCCGGCGCCTCCTCGCTCGGCTCCGCCGGGTCGGCCATGAACCGAAAGGCCAGCCCGTGCTCAGGGTCTTCCGCCTTCGAGGCGAGCGGCAACCTTAAGGCCAGCAGGCTGTAGATCATCCGCCGCTTGGCGACCTCCATGGCGTACCAAGCCTGGTGGTGGCCAGGTTGGTCGAGGTCGGGAATCGTCTCGGTGAGTTGGCAGGACAAGCACAGTGAGTCCTCCTGCTCGGCCGGCACGGCCCAATTGCAGACGTTTTTATCCGCGTAGTTCACGCACAGCCGGTAGAGCCGTCCGCGGACCTCGGGCGCCTCTGGCGTCCACAGCCCTTCGTCGGCCGGCGCCAGCGAGACGATCTCAGCCAGCTCCGGCAGGTAGGCCAGCGCGTGGTCGCACTGCACGCAGCGGAAGTTCTCGAAGTACAGCGTCTGTCGGCAATGATCGCAGTAAAAGAGTCGCATGAAGGCAATCTAAGCGAACGCGGCACGGCGAGATAGCGTCGCCGCTTGCGGCTTAGCGCCGCGCCGTGGCGCCGCTAAGCCGCAAGCGCCACGCTCGAGACGACCCGGCTCGCCAGAATTTTTTCCCAATTCTGCGATTGCGGCACTTGTCGAAAACCGATAGTTTGCAAAACATTGAACCTGAGGCGATAAGCTTCGTATAAGGTTCTATAACGCAAGGCGGTATCTATCGCGGTTCCCGTAAGCACCAAGTAGCCCCAGAAAGGCTCCCACCACGTTGACAGCGGCTTTCTTTAACACGCCTGTTGAAGCCTCTCGCCGCTCTGCTCGGTCAACGTGGTCGGTTCGCCTCTCGGCTATGGAGAGCTGGATCGACCGCTCCGCTCTCCGCATTCGCGTCGCCATCAGTTCCCATTACTGGCGAGGCAGGATTCAGCGTTGAGTCCGTCCCTTGAAGCTCTCTCGCGTTAACGGCTTGTCCGCCTCTGTCTGGCGGGAGCCCCTCTTTAATGCATCTGTCGGCGTTGGCTGCTAGCCGCGCCGAGCCACCCTCTCGGGACAATCCCGGGGCCCATTTTGCCCGAATTCTTCGGGCGCAACTGTAATTTCCGCGACGCCGTAGGCCGCGTACCGCACTCGCCAAGATCGGCGAGTCGCATGGGCAAAGGTTGCTGGTGAGCGCACCTTTGAACAACTGGTCGCACCCGTTTGGGGCGACCGCCGCAGGAGGCTCTGAACACGATGAAAGTTTTTGAACAAGAGGTGGTTGTACCCGGCTGGCTCAAGAATGGCTCGCCGCTGGACGGACTGCGCAAGGCCGTGACCGAGGCCTGCGGCAAGAAGGCCGCCCCGATTCGCGTCGCCATGGTCGGCAAGAACCGCTTGGGCCACGTCTGCGAGATGGAAGCCATCGGCGAGGCGTCTGGCGGAAAGTCGCCGCTGCCGTCGTCGGTCTTCGACTACCGACAGCGGAAGGGCGAACGAACCAGCGCCTTCAACGCCGTCATGCTGATCCCCACTGGCGTCGACTGTGCCATCGGCGGCCACGCCGGCGACGCCACCCCGGCGGCCCGGCTGCTCGCGTCGCAGTGCGATTCCCTAGTGCTCCACCCCAACGTAGTGAACGCCTCCGACGTGAACGAGCAGCCCAGCAATGCCCTGTACGTCGAAGGCAGCGTCATCTGCCGGATGATGATGGGCACAATCGGCCTGCAGAAGGTCCGCCAGAATCGCGTGCTGCTGGTCACCGAGGAGCGTCCCGAAGCCCCGCATGTTGTCGATAACACGATCAACTGCGCCGAAGGCGCCCGGGCGACCCTGGGCATGGACATCCAAGACGTGGTGATCCTGGAGCACGGCCTGGAAATGCGCACCGGCGTGGCCGATTCGGGCCGCGTCACCGGCGCCATCGACGGTTTGCAGACGCTGCTCGATATGCTCCAGTCGAAGCGCGGCACCTACGACGCCGTGGCCTTGGCCACGCGCATCACGCCGCACATCGACACGGTCGAGCTGCACCGCGCCTATTTCGGCGAGGGTGGCCCGAACCCGTGGGGCGGCGTCGAGGCGGTGCTCACCCACACCACCAGCACGGTGCTGAACGCCCCCACGGCCCACGCGCCGACCATGTCGAGCGAAGCCATCCGCACCGAGCGGTGGGGCATCGTCGATCCCCGCAAGGCGGCCGAGGTCATCAGCAGCACCTACCTGTTCTGCGTGCTCAAGGGCCTGAACCGGGCGCCCCGCGTCGTCACCGGCGTGACCGGCGCGTACGACCCGTCAATGCTCGCGGCTGAAGACATTTCGTGCCTGGTCATCCCGGACGGCTGCGTCGGCCTGCCGACACTGGCGGCGATTCAGCAAGGCATCCCCGTCATCGCGGTTCGCAACAACACGAACCTGATGCGGAACTCGCTTGACGAACTGCCGTTCCGCGCCGGCCAGCTCAAGTACGCCGAGAACTACTACGAGGCGGCCGGCATCATGGCGGCCATGCGCACGGGCGTCGCGAGCAGCACCCTGCACCGGCCGATGGCGCCGATCCGCATCGAGCGGTTCTCGCGAGCCAAGGCCACCAAGGCGTCCGCCAACGGCAATGGCAAAGTCACCGTAGCCAGCAACGGCAACGGCAAAGCCAAGACCAACGGCAAGACGAACGGCCACACCAACGGCCACGTCGCAACCGGCTCGAAGGCCTAACCACAACCACAAGCGAGCCGGGCCGTCTCGGCCCCGGCGCGAAGCCTAAACGACTCAATGGCTGGGGATGGCGAAGCATCGCCGCCCCAGCCATTGTTTTTTCCGGCACTTAGCCCCCGGTCAGTGACCGGGGGCTAAATGAGTAAGCATCATTGAACAACACGCCTCACACCCCGAGCCTCGATCAACATCGCGCCCCGATTCTCGACACGCTGCGCAACTACATCGCCACCGACACCTACCCCTTCCACACCCCCGGCCACAAGGCCGGACGCTTCGCGCCGCCGGAACTGGTCGAACTGTGGGGCCAGCAGACGTTCGACTACGACCTCCCCGCGATGACGGCGACCGACAACACGCTTCACCCCACGCACTGCGTGAAGGAGGCTCAGGAGCTGGCGGCCGAACTCTTTGGCGCCGCCGCGACTTTCTATTTGGGCGGCGGCGCCACCACCGGCGTCGCCGCGATGATCCTCGCCGCCGTTCCTCCCGGCGGCACGATCCTGCTGCCGCGCAACGTCCACCGCTCCGTCGCCGCGGCGCTGGTGCTCTC
>JBGSYU010000032.1:0-16729 GCA_041750715.1 Lacipirellula sp. | reverse complement strand
CCAGGTGAAGTCGCAGCTCGATAGCCGCGAAATTACGAACGTCGATTACCACTTCGCGCCGCTCGAAGAACTAGGCGACGGCGGCGTCCACCCTTATGTGGAGCTCGGCGGTCGCGGAAAGCCCGGGAGTCTCGACTTCGCCTTGGTCGACGGCAAGCTTCGCGACCACTGTACGCAAGCGGCGATGGGCCGGTTGCGGCCGGGCGGGCTGCTGGTGATCGACAATGCCGAGCAGTTCATTCCGCATGCGTCGCACTCGCCCAGCGCCCTGCAACGCACCCACGCCGAAACGTCGGCGTTGTGGGACGAGCTGGCACGCGAGCTTTCGCGGTGGCGATGCACATGGACCTCTAATGGCGTTTGCGACACGGCTCTGTACGTCAAGCCTGCGCAATAGGGTGGGCCGCCATGAGTTCACTTTCGTCGTCGGAGAGCCTGGAAGTGGACGGGGTCGGGAGTCTATTGCGACTGGGGAGCATCTCGGCAACCAACGCCTCTAGTCGTAAAAGACTCGCGACTCCTTGCGCCACGAGGACGGACGACCGTTTCGATCGGCTGCTGGTCGGCGGGATGGTTTGGACGATCGTGGGCGCCGTCGCGTCGCGCGGGGCGATTCTCGTGGCGTCGCTGATCCTGGCGCGTCTGCTGGGTCGGGAGACCTTCGGTGAACTTGGCGTCATTGAGAGCTCTGTCGGCATGTTCGCAATCCTTGCCAACATGGGGCTGTCGCTGACGAGCACAAAATTTGTCGCTAAGTATCGTCGCGTCGATCCGGCTCGGGCGGGCCGCGTGATGGGCTTGTGTTGCGCGTTTGCGGCAGGTTCGGCGGCAGTGCTTAGCATCGCTGTTTTCATGGCGGCGCCGTGGCTCGCCGGCGCCACGCTGGGAGCGCCGCATCTCGCGGGCGCGTTGCGATGGGCGACCGTCATCCTGGCGCTAAGCTCGATCAACGGCGCTCTGACCGGAGCGCTGATCGGGTTTCAGGCGTTCCGGGACCTTGCCAAGGTCAACCTGATCGCGGGCGCCCTCACGATTCCTATGCTCACGGGAGCGGCGAGCGCGGGCGGTTTGCACGGGGCGGTGCTGGGGCTGATCGCCGTCCAGGCGCTAAGCACAATTGTCCTCGCCGTTGCAGTGCGTCGCGTTACCCGAGCCGGGGGAGCAGCAATCACGCTGCGCGGCAGTTGGGCGGAACGCGGGTTGCTCGCGTCGTTTTCTCTGCCGGCGCTGGTCAACTCCTCGCTGCGATCGCCGGTGAATTGGCTGTGCATCGCCATGCTCGTCAATCGGCCGGGCGGTTATGCGGAGATGGGACTGCTGCACGCGGTGAACCCTTGGTTTCTGCTGCTCATGTTCTTGCCGGGGCAACTGGCGAACGTTTATTTTCCGATGTTCGAGGACGCCCTCGCCCGCGGCCGGCGCGACGAAGTCCGCCGGCTGATGTGGAAGTCGATGCAGTTGAACTTTTTGGTGTGCGCGGCACTGGCGGCAGCCGTGGCAGTGTGGGCCGAGGGCGTTTTGGCATGGTACGGGCCAGGGTACGGCGAGGGGACCTGGGTGTTGCGGGTCTCGGTGTTGACCGGTTTGGTGATTGCCGTACAGCAACCGTTGAGCGCCTATCTCGTCTCGATGGCGAATATGTGGTTGGTGACGGCGTGCTCCGTGGCGTGGGCGGCGGCGTTTATCGCGGCGTCGTACGGGCTGTTGTCCTACGGGGCGCTGGGCGTTGCCGGGGCACGGCTCGTGGGGTATGCGGTTTATGCGGTGGTGGTTGCGGCAATTGCGATGCCGAAGTTGAAGGGCGCGGCGTGCGGGGCGGGAACCCAGGGGCTTGCGCCCCGGGCTGGGGCGGCGTGAGGGGTTGGTTTGCGGATTGAGCAGAAGAATAGGCGTGTTGATGTCGCTTCGGCAGTTTGTTGGAAATTCATTGCTGGGGGTGCTTCCGCCGACGCGGGCCTATGCGCTAAAGCGGCGGATACTGCGTGGCATGGGCGTCAAGATTAACGGAGCGCCGCGAGTGGCGTCGTCGGTGCGATTCTACGGCGAGATGGAGGTCACGCTTGGCGACGACGTGTTCTTGGGGCACGGCGTCATCGTCTCCGGCGGCAAGTCGCGGGTGACGATTGGCGACTGCGTAGACATCGCACCTCGCGTCAGCATTCTCACCGGGACGCACGCGATCGATATGATCGGCCCCCACTCGGCCGGCAAGGGCTTCTCGAAAGACGTGCGGATCGAAGATGGCGTTTGGATCGGCGCCGGAACGACGATCTTGGGCGGGGTGACGATTGGCCGCAAAGCGGTGATCGCGGCGGGGAGCACGGTGACGCGCGACATTCCCCCTTACACGATGGCGGCGGGCGTGCCATGCCGGCCGAAAAAGGCATGGTCGCTTCAGGCCCGGCGGTGGACGGCGGCGGAGGGCGAGGCGGCATGACGGGCGCTACGGCCGCGGGGCCGATTCCTCGAACGAGAACCAGCGGTGCGTTGGCGCCCTCGCGGGCTAAACGGATTCCGCTGGGCGCGTGCTTGGCGTTTGCGCTGGGCGCCGCTTATTTCGCCAGGGCGAGTTTGCTGGCGTACGTCGGCTCGCAGTGGACGATTCAGTTCGTCTCGCAAGTCTCGATCGCGGCGTTGATGGCGGCATGCGTTTACGTCGTCGCTGGCGGCTTGGGACGGCTTCAGTGGAGCGGCGTCTGTTTTATCTCGGCCGGCGGCGCGAGCCTGTGGCACTGCGAGACGCTCGAATTCTCCCTCACACGTTGGGCCGGGTGGGCGATGATGCTGCTGGCCGTCGGGCCGATCATCGGCACGCCGCTAGCGCGGAACTTTCGCCGGTCGGCGATGGACGTCCTCTCCGCCGCAGTTGTTGTCGTAACGTTGGTCTCAGCCGGATGGTGGCTCGCCGGGCTGCCGAACTTGGGCCGCGGCGACTTCACCGGCGTGATGTGGCATTCAATGACGCTAGGACCCATCGCGGCACTGGCAGGACTGACGGCGCTCACGCGCGCGATGAGCCGCGGGTCGATCGCATGGTACGGCGTGTTCGCCGCGGCGGCGGGGGTGGTGACATTGGCTGCATCGCGGTCGGCGCTCGCGGGATTCGTACTGGGCGTGATGATTCTGGTGGCGATGAAGCTCAAACGTCGCCCGTTCCTTTCCGCGGCCGTGTTGCTCGTTGGCGTCGTCGTGGTCGTAGCGCCCGAAGCTTCATTGTGTTTCCTCACCGGCGCGCTGCCGGAGAACCTTACGGCAGGACTCTTGCGAAAGAGTTGGGATCACACCCGCGAAGCGCATTGGGACGCACGGTGGGAGGAGTTTCTGTTTTCGCCGCTGACAGGCGTGGGCTTCGCCAGCGGGTGGGAGGACACCGCCGGGTACAACGAAGAGTCGGGCGCCATCGAGACGGGGTCGAGTTACCTGTCGATCCTTTCAATGACCGGAGCGTTGGGCGCGTCGGCGTTCGGTTGGCTCGTCGCATCGGCGATGCACCGCACTGTCAAGCTGTGGCGTCGGATCGATGAACGGCGACAGATGGAGCTCGCTTGCTTCGCTGGGTTTTGGATCGTGCATCTGGGGGCTGAAGGGTACGTCTACGGCGTCGGTTCGTTGTTGGGACTGACTTTTTGGCTGTGGATGGGGCGTTTGAGAGATCAGCTCGATACGGCGGCGAAGCCAAGTCCGCTACGAGTGGGCGTCATCTCGCGGACGCCGTTGGCGCCGGTCGATTTTTCGTGCGGAGGGCCAGCCGTATGAAGGTCGTCCTTTGGGCCAACTCGCCCAGCCCCCATCAGTGCGACTTCTACGAAGCGCTGCGCGTGGCGGGCGTCGATTTGCGTGTCCTGTACTTTGGCGACCTCCGGCAAACGCGGCGCGAGATGGGTTGGAGCCAGCCGGGCCAACTTCCCGGGGGCGAGCAGGTGCTGCCGAACCTCGTGCAGCCGCTCCGTCATGTTCGCGATTGGCGGGAGCGGGTTCACGTCATCCCGGGATACAGCCGGTGGGTAAACGTCTCGCTCGCGATGCGGCTCTCTCGCGCCGGCGCTGCCTGGGTCCACTGGAGCGAGAACTCGCAGCCGTCGTGGCGATCGTTGTTATCGTGGCCGGTGAAGCGGGCGTACGCGCAGTTGGTAAACCGCCACGCGCTCGGGGCGTTTGCGCACGGAGATGCGGCCGGCCATGATTTCGTCCGCTGGGGAGTGCGGCGCGAGATGATCGCCCATTTGTATTACGCCGTGCGCGGCGTGAATGCAGATGCGGCCCTCGATCTGGCGACGGCGCAATTTACGTCGGGACGAACGGCCTTCGCATACGTCGGCACGATTTGCCGCAACAAGGCGTCGAAGGAACTTGTGCGAGCGTTCGCCGCGGCGACGGTCGGTCGAGACGATGCGTGCCTGGTCATGGTCGGCAATGGGCCCGATCGCGAAGCCTGCGAGCGGCTGTCATCGCGACTGGGCGTCGGCAACCGCGTGCTGTTTAGGGGAGTCGTGCCTAACGACGCAGTGGGATCGGTGTTGCGGTGCTGTCAGGTGGCGGTGCTGCCCAGTCGTTACGACGGGTGGGGCGTAGCACTGAATGAGGCCGCATCGGCCGGGCTCGCGCTGGTGGCATCCGCTGGCGTTGGCGCGGCGTACCATCTCATCGAGCCGGGATTCAACGGTTTCCGCGTGACGCCGGGGAGCGCGCGGTCGCTAGGCGCCGCGCTGCTGGCCTACGCGAATAACGCCGGTCTTGCGCGGCAGCACGGCGATCGATCGCTGCGTCGATTTCAAGACTTTCGACCCGAGCGAAACGCGGAGCGGTTTGTGTCGGCGATTCGCGGTTGGTTGGCCGCGAACGATCGGTGGGCGTCCTGGCGTGAAACGTGGAAGGGCGCCGCCGCGAGCGGTTTGCAAAGCGAGGCGGCGTGAGCTCATGAACGTACTGGTTCTCTTGGCGTACTATCTTCCGAGTTATAAGGCGGGCGGGCCGGTTCGCAGCGTAGCGAACCTGGCGGCGCGGCTGGGCGACGAGATTGATTTTCACGTCTTGGCCGCCGATCGAGACCTGGGCGACGGCCAGCGTTTTGAAAGCATTAACTCCGCGAGATGGCAGAACGTGGGAAAGGCGCGTGTCGCTTACTTGCCGCCACGGCGGATGCCGACGTTGCGGGTCGCCCAGTACGTTCGCGATGTGCAGCCGGACGTAGTGTACGTCAACAGCTTCTTTCATCACCGGAGCTGTGCCGGTCCGCTAATGCTTCGTCGGGGGGGATTGCTAGCGAAGGCGCCGATCATTATCGCACCGCGCGGCGAGTTCGGCGCGGGCGCCCTGGCGATCCGCGCCTGGAAAAAGCGGCCGTATCTCGCCGCCGCCCGGGCGCTGGGTTTAATGCGCGACGTGCTGTGGCACGCGACCAGCGAGAGCGAACGGGATGACGTTCTGCGCGTCATCGGACGCGATGCCAACATCGTAACGGCGCCGAATCTGTGCGAACTAAACGCAGACGCTCCAGCGCGAGTCGCGCCCAAGCGGCGCGGAGAGCTGCGGCTCGTCTACCTGTCGAGAATATCGCCGAAGAAGAACTTGCTTGGCGCCATCGAACTTCTGCAAGAGGCGCCCGGCGACGTCTGCTTCGATATCTGGGGACCGATCGAAGACGCCGTCTATTGGCAGCGGTGTTGCCGTCAAATCGGCCAATTGAAAGCGAACGTGACGGTGATCTATCGCGGCGCCGTAGCGCCTGAAAAGGTGCTTCCCACACTAGCCCAATACGACGCGATGTTGTTTCCGACGCTCGGCGAGAACTTCGGCCACGCGATCGTCGAATCGTTCAGCGCGGGCTGCCCTGCGATCATCAGCGATCGAACGCCGTGGCGGCAGCTCGCGGCGCGCGGCGCCGGTTGGGATCTGCCGATCGACGAGCCGGAGGCGTTTCGCAGCGCGCTGGCGACCCTGGCGGATATGGACGACGCGGCTCATCGCGCGCTCCGCAGCCGCACGGCGCGGTTCGGTTGGGAAGTGACGCACAATCGCGACGGCGTCGACGCCAGTCGCAAAATGTTCCGCAGAGCCGCCGACGGCGCCAGCGCCGGCGGAAGGAGCCGAGTATGGTCTCGCGCGGCCTAATGCGCGTTCAGAATAGCGGCTGTCATCCTGAGCAAAGCGAAGGATCTGGCGTGATTCTAGATTCTTCACTCCGCTCAGAATGACTTGCTCCCGCTACACTTAGCCGGGACGCGGCCTAGCCGTTCATGCGTTCGAACAAGTAGTCGATCGCTCGGATGTCGATCGACGGCGCCAAGCCGGCGAGCTGAATCGCAATCACGCGGTCGAAGTCCTCAATGCGCGCCGTGCGGACGCCGCGACTCAGGTGGGCATTGTTGCCGGAGCCGTAGACGGCGTCGCGGTGGTCGAGGTCTTGCAACCGGGCGACGTCGTGGCCGCCCATGCCGAGGACTTTCGTGTTCGCGAATCCGTGGGCGCTCAGATCGAATCCGGCGCCGTAAAGCCACGTCTGATCGTTACGGACGATCGCCGTATCGTTGCCTGCCGAGCCGAAGAGCCACGCCACATCGATTCCGCCGGCGGTCGAGTACGAGCGAACGCTATCGAATCCTTTAGCGAAGTTGTAGAAGTTTGAGCCGCGGAGATAACTGTACGCCGGTCGTGAAATGAACACGTCGTCTTGCGGCGAATCGTAAAGAAACGCGTAGTCGCGCCCGCCGTAGACGGCGTAGCCGTACACGTTTTCAAACTGGTGAACGGAGTTAAACGTGTTGGCGCTACGCAGCGTCGCGTAGGTGGGCCGGGCGGTGAACACGTCGTCGCCGGGCGAGTCCCACAGCTCGGCGGTGTCGTTGCCGCCGGCCGTCGAGTAGGCGTAGACGGTGTCGAAGCCGGCGACGAAGCGGCTGTAGCCGGCGCCCTTGAGCGTGCTGCCGTGCGATTTTCCCTGAAAGTGGTCGTTACCGGCGGAGTCGTAAAGTTCCGCCTGGTCGGCGCCTTGGGAGGCGTAGGCTTCGACGGTGGCGAATCCGTAAGCGGCGTGGCTGAAGCCGGCGCCGGTCATCGTCGTGTGCGTTTGACGCGAGATCACTCGGTCGTCGCCGGCGGAATCGTAGAACCGCACGATGTCGCCGGCGCCGCCGCCGCTGTGCAGGGTGATCGTTTCGGCGCCCGTGGCCGAGGCGACGTAGGAATCGCCTGAAAGCGTGACGGCGCCGACGCGAACGACGCCAGTTTCCTTGGTCGCGGAGCCTGTGAGCGCGATCGCATCATTGCCGGCGCCGGCGCTGAAGACGAAGCGGTTCGCCGCGGCCGAGGCGAAGCTGTAGCCGACGCCGTTGACGCTGATGTGATGCACGGCGCCGGCGGTGAACGTAAACACGTCGTCGCCAGCGGTGCCGCCGACGGTAACGGTCCCGCCGACGTGGCTGACAAGATTGACGAGCTTGAAGTCGACGTTGTTATTGGCTCCGGTGACGCGAACGTAGAATTCGGTCCCGGCGGCAGCGGCGGCGTCGACGCGAGCCTGGCCGCCCGTCGTGACGCCGCTGGCGACCAATTGGCGGTTGGCGTTGTACAGCTCCACGTCGACATTGCCATTGGCGGCATTGAACGCGCCTTGAACGGTGAACGTGCCGTTCTGCGTGGTTTGCACGCGATACCATGACTCGCCGGCGACCGCGGTGTTGTTCAGCTCGCTATACGCCACCGAGCCCCAGTCGCGATAAGAGAAGGCCGAGGCGGCCGTTATGTCGAAGCTGTACTGGCCCATGCCGCCGGTCGAGGAGAGCCGCACGGCGTAGCTCTGCCCGGCGGTTACGGCCAGCGACAGGGTGCTGCCGTTCTGCGCGGCGAGCGACTGGCCGTTGGCGCCGAACGCTTGCCAGGCGCCGGCCACGTTTCCGGAAGTGCTCGTTAGATTGAACGTGACGTTGCCGCTGGCGGCGGCGGTGAATCGGAAGTAGTCGGCGTCGTTGAGCCTGTTGATGGCGCCACTGACCGACGAACTGCCCGACAGCGTGCCCAGGTTGTACGCGGTGGCTGCCGTCGAGCCGTAGTCGTCCTCAGGCATCAGGGCGTCGATGGCCGCTTCCAGATCGAGCCGTTTGTAGGAAAGCCGGGTGGCGGCGTCGTAAACGGTGTCCGCCGTCGCCATCATGTGGTTGTAGATCATGTCTTGCGTGATGTTCGTAAAGCCGACCAGCGTCATCGCTTCGCGAATGATCACGCTGGCGCCCGCAATATACGGGGCGGCCATGCTGGTGCCGGACATCGTGGCGAAGTCATCGGCCACGCCGTTGTTATTTCCCTTGTAGTCGGGGACCGTGCTGACGATCGAACGGCCGGGGGCGGCGATGGCGCGGGTGAGTCGCTGGCTGTAATAGCTGAGCGATCCGTCGTCGTCGGTCGAAATCACGGGCACGACATACTGGCTAGCGGCCGGGTAGCTGAGTCCGGGCGCGTTGAATGTGCCGAAGCTGTTGCCCGCGGAGACGGCGATGAAGATGCCGACCCCTTCGAGCCGCGCGAACTCATCTTCTAAATTGGCCCACTGCGGGATGCTCGAGGCGTTCCAAGAGCTGACGCCCAGCGACAGGTTCACGGTGGTGATGGGATTCTCGTAGTCGCCGCGATGGTCGTAGACCCATTGCAGCGCCTTCTCGACCCAACTGAAATAGCCGGCGCCGACGTCGTTGAACACGCGCAAGCCCACGAGGTCGACGCCCGGCGCCACGCCGGTGTTCGTGGCGGAACTGCTGCCGATGATGCCGGCCACGTGCGTGCCGTGGCCGCCCTTCGCGCCGTCGTCGTAGGGATTGGCGTCGTTCTCTTCGGTGAAGTCCCAGCCGCCGACGACGCGATAGTTGGCGCCCAGGCCGCCGCCCAGGGCAAAATGGTCCCATGCGATGCCGCTGTCGATGACGGCGACGGTTTGGCCGCGGCCGGTGAAGCCGTAGTTGTTGCGGACGTTGAACCAACCGGTTTGATTGTGGGCTTCGGTGAGCGCTTGCTCGATCTCCTGGAACGCCCCGTCGAGCACGGCGTCGTCGCTCGAACTGATCCAAAAATCGGGTTCGGCTAGCAAGTGCTGGTCGACCGGCGGCGGATCGGCCGGAGCGACGATCGCTTGCTCGATCGGCGGCGAGCGGTCGACGACTTGATGCTCGACGCCGCCGAGCAGGCCGCCCAAGGGGTCGGCCGACATGACGTGTCGATCTTCGAGTTGCTCGATGCGCGCGGAAAAGTTGCGATGACGCGTGTTCTTGCGTGCCATGAACCCCCACCCCCTCTGGGGCCGATGCCGCAGCTTATCCGGACGTTAGAACTGTCTTCCCGAGCGGAGCGAAGGATCTGGCGGAGTGCTAGATTCTTCGCTCCGCTCAGAATGACGCCCAGTTCGAGATACTGCGGTTCAGCCCTGCGTGACCAACAAACGGTGACAAGTGCGTTGACGCGGCCGCCGAGGGGGAGCTTGGCCGGGTCGAGATGAGTCCTCAAGTCGCCGCCGGCAAACGTTCCGTCGTGAGAAACGCCAGCTCGATGACGACTCAAAAACTCTATGTCAAGAATCCTCGGCCAGTCGTTTATCCATCAACTTCTGCCGCGGCTTCCGTCCGTCGCGGGACGAAATGCAGCGCCATCGCACCAGCCGCGGTGACGAACTTCCACGTCGTCGCGCCGCGCGCCGCCTAACGGCTACGTCGTGTTGCCGGAATGCAACGAATATACGGGCTGAGCGCGTCGGCGCTTAGCGGCTGGCGGAGAAAGAATCCGCGAACGCGGCATGGCTCGCGGTAGTTCGGGGGGACTTGGCAGCTATTGCGGGCTTTCAATTGCTAGCACCGCGTTGAAAGCCCGTTGCGCTAGCAAGGGAGCGACGTGATTAAACATGCAAGGGGACGCCCTTGCTAGCGCTACGGGCTATGCGCCTGTCGGCTCTGATTGCGCGTGAACCGTTCCTCAATCGCCGCCACGCAGGTGGCGAGCGTCAGGTCGCCGGTGACGTTGAGCACCGTGCGGCACATGTCCAGCAGGCGGTCGACGCCGAGGATAATCGCGATGCCGTCGGGCGGCACGCCGACCGATCGCAGCACCACGACGATCAGCGGGATCGACCCGCCGGGGATTCCCGCCGTGCCGACGCCGGCGAGCACCGACATCAGCACCACGGTAAGTTGCTGCGCGATCGTCAGTTCGACGTCGAACAGTTGAGCCAGGAACAGCACGACGATCCCCTCGTACAGGGCGGTGCCATTTTGGTTGGCGGTCGAGCCGACCGTGAGGACGAAGCGGCCGATCTCAGGCGGAACCTTGAGGTTTTCTTGCGAGATGCGCAGCGCCGTCGGCAACGTAGCGTTGGACGAGGAGGTGCCGAAGGCGGTGACGATCGCTTCCCGCGAGTCGCGGAAGAACTGCAACGGACTTCGGCCCGCGATGAACTTGATCGCCAGCGAGTACACGCCGAACATTTGCAGCGACAGCGCCGCCAGTACGGTGAACACGAACCACAAGAGCGTCACCAGGATTTCGCCCCCCATGCGGGCGGTCATCGAAAACATCAAGCACGCCACGCCCAGCGGCGCGATCCGCATGGCCCAGCCGATGACGATCATCGACACGTCGAACAGCCCTTCCAGCAGCGTCACCATCACGCCCCGCCGCGACTCGTCGACCATCGACAACGCGGCGCCGAAGATCAGCGCGAAGAACATCACGGCCAGCATGCCGTTGCCCTTCGAGCTGCCGTCGAGGGCCCCGGCCATTTCTTGAACGGGATTTTCAGGCAGCAGATCCAACAACACCTGCTCGATGGGTTTGGCCTTGTCGGCGCTTTCTAGCTTGCCCTGGGCCTCGCCGGCATAGGCTTGTTGCAGGGCAGTGCGCTGGTCTTGCGACAGCCGCTCGCCGGGGCGAATGAGGTTCACCATGCCCAGCCCGATGGCGACCGAGGCGCCGGAGAGCAGCACCGTCAGTAGTAGCGAAATGGCCCCGACGCGACCCAACCGCGACATATCGCCCAGGCCCAGCACGCCCAGCACCAGCGCCGAAAACACCAGCGGCAGAACGACCATCAGCACCAGCCGCAGAAAGATGCGTCCCAGCGGATCGGCGACACGCAAGGCCCACCACTCGAGATTGTCGGCGATGCCGTTGCCATTGGCGTCGAGCGCGGCCGCGTTCGCGGCGTTGGCGGGGACGCGCATCGCGATGTTGGCGGTGATGCCCAGCGCGGCGCCGATGACCAAGCCAAGCAGTATCTTGGTGTGCAGCGGTACCCGGCGGCGCGGGCGATCCGGAAGATCGAACTCAGGTTCGGAATCTTTCGCCATAGTGCTTTTGGTGACCCGGCGCACGGTGCATGGCTAATGGCTCTTGCGCCCGATCAAGTTAGCCGAGTTTGTCGCCCCTTGCTAGCCGATCTTCAGGGGAACGGCAAAGTCCCGCGCACACGGCCACTGCTGAGGTACTCCGAAGAATCTGGCCGGACTCATCAGCGTACCTCAGAGGGAGCAGCGTCCGGACTTTGCAGTTCTCCTGAACGTCGGTAGGCGAAACTTGACAGACCGCTGAGGGATATACAGAATTACTGGCGTCTTATCTAGAAGTTTGTTCTGTATAATGTTTGTTAAGGCTCCCTGCTGAGGGTTTGATCGCCCTTCGGCAACAGAGTTAGTAGGTTGCCGTCGCAGCGATCAGTTGACAGAATGCTTACGCTTGGCATCGCAGCCGCGAGTCTGCATAACTCGTTGATGCAGACTCGCGTCAAGATGCCAAGGGCAATGGACAACCTCTCGCGGCTACCCCGGCGGAGCTTGCGGGGGGAGTCCCTAACAACTCGCTGAAGCAGAATGCCGCCACGCCCCTCGGCAGGACCAGCCGGGACTTGGCATTCCGCTTAGCTCGGTTCATTAGGCGGCTTGGACTTTACGCCAACGGCGTTACATCACCGCAGCCCAGGGTTGTTCGCCTTGGCGAACTACCCTGGGTCCGGATGCCCCGAGATCGTTTACGCTGAAGGCGTTACACAACCGATCGTGGCGCGGTTGTATAACGCCTTCAGCGTAAAGACATTGTTTGGTTCAGTTACCCAGGGTAGGCCGCTCGCCGCGGCCAACCCTGGGCTACGGTGATGTAACCGCGTTGCGGTAAGGACCATGGCGGCGCAGCCGCCTAACAAGGCGCTGCAGTTGACCCGGTCGCCGCGGCGACTTTGGCGTTTCCCCTCCGCAGCGGCTATACTTCGCGTCATTCGCTCTCTTGAGGGCGGGCAACTGAGCTTGGGAGAGGGTAAGGGGACGCAGCTCATTGATTTAACGACGGCCCCCGGTGCGTCGATCAGGGCGAGCGACGGGACTAATTGGGCCGATCCGCTGTACGACGCCGTCGGCAACATGACGACCATCCCCGCAGCCGGCGGCCCCCGTCAACGGCTTCACGCTCGTCTACGACGCCTGGAACCGCCTGGTCGCCGTCAAGGACGGATCGAACTTCGTGCAGAAGAGCCAGTGCGACGGCCTGAACCGGGGGATCGTCAAAGAACGGTATGCGGGCGCAGCGCTGGCCGAAACTCGCCAGTTCTACTACAACGACCAGTGGCAGGTGCTGGAAGAGCACGTCGGGGCCGACCCGGCGACGACGCGGGTCGACGCCGCGAACGTCTGTCATCCAAACTACGTCGATTCGCTGGCGCTGCGGCATTGGGATTCCAACGCCAGCGGCGGCACCGATGCGTTCCACTACTACCTGCAGGAGCGGCCCAATTAGTGGGTTCGACTGTCCAGAAATTGCCAAGCACCTCAGATGTTGACGTAACCAACGTCTGGAGACCGCTCGTAACGATCGCGGGTGAAGAGGTCATTGCTGAACATTAAGCGCCCACGGGCTGATAAAGTTGTCTGAAACCGAAAGTGAACGCTGTTCCTGACGCCTCTATCTTTTCAGTCTACTCATTGGCCCTGGAGAAAGGCGTCGGAAGTCGGTGGGCCAATTCTCGCGTCGGCGACCGGATCGCCATCGAAGAGATTCGCGGCACTTCCGATACGACATTTGCCGGAAACCGCCCATGGCGGCAACGTTGGGCTAGACGATCATTTCGTGCGTCGCGTAGCCGTATTTCTCGAACCACGCCCCCCAGCGGCGCGCGATCTCTTCGCGGGTCGGCGCGTCCAATTCATAGTGATTCGTCCGATAACGCTTCGAACGCTCGGCGTATCGCCGAACGGCCGGCCGGACGACTTCGAAGTCGCCCAGTTCCAGAAACTCATAAAGGCCTTCCAATTGCTCGACCGGATGACTGGAGAGATCCTCGTACCGCAGCTCGTAGAATCGCCCGGCGTCGATCAACGTTCGCGTCTCTTCTAACTTGGCGTGCATCTGCTCGAAGGTTGAAAGCACATACTCGCGAAGCGCAGAGGGATCGAAGCGCTGCAAGCCGTAGGTCGCGTACATGGTTGTCCAAAAGTGCATGGTGGACGAGTACACGACGTAAGGATCGCGAACGATGTGGATGAATTTCGCTCGCGGAAACATGTCATTGAGCACCTTCAATCGAAACGTGTGCTGCGGCGACTTCAAGACGAGGCGTCCTGGCCGCTTGAACAGCAACAACTGAAGATATCGCAACAATCCGGACTTCCACCTGGCCAACTGCGACGGGCTGAGACCTTCCAGGTCGACGTACTCGGGATCCATGATTGGATGTGCGGGGAAGGCCACCGACAAAAACGGGCTGGGCTGGCCCCGCAGGCAGATCGCCGCCTCGTCCTCTTGGGGCCGGTCGAAGCCCATCCGCATGTTGTCGAACGGTCGCCTGCGCGGCAACACGAACCCCAAAAAACGACGCACGATACGCTCGCTAAGCAAAAAGTGATTGGGCGAAAGGCTTTCATACGTCGTCGGGCAACGATGACGGGGGTCTAGCGACATCAACTCGTGCAGCATGGTCGTGCCGGTCCGCCAATGACCGATGATGAAGATCGGATCATCGGGCGCCGTCACGGCGCGGACTCGCCGCCCGAACCAGAGCGTTTGAATCCAGCGCAAGACGGTGTTGCCGGCAGCCACGATGGTGATGACGAGTGCCAGCGGCGTCTTGGAAAAGGAGATCGCCAGTCGATTCCGACCGAGCAGGCGCGCCCAGGCGAAAAAATCCATTCCCAGCCAAAGGCTCGCTTCAAACGGGGACCGTTTCTTCGGCGTGGGTTTCGCCAAATTGCTTCTCCTCGACGACCGCGGCGGGCATGTGCATCGCTGGGGGGCTAGTCCGAGCCGGACGGTGGCGCAGGTCGCGAATCAGCCGATCGGGGCGTCCGTCAGAGGTGGCCAAGTCACCGTGCTCGGCCCTCCTCTTGCGGCCCCAGCCGCGCCGGACCAGACGAAGGGGATTGAAGTGGAACAGCTTCCAGACCAACGCGATCGCGATCAACGACGGCACGGTCAACCCCGGTTTCGCCGCGAGATACATTTCTCGATAATCGGGGCGAAAGCGGCTCTTGAAATGAAACAAACCGCGCACATCGTAGACAGGATTGAGGAATCGCCACCAAACGTTAGCCACCGTTCGAAACACGGCGCTGTCCCCCGTCACCGGAGTGCACCGCAGAAACGGCGCTAGGGACAGCGAGAAATAGCGCACGCCCTCAGCCTTCATCGCTCGCATGGCGTACATGATGACGTGGGGGATGACTCCGCGCACCGCATCCGGCCGCCGGCGATAGACCTCGACGGCCCACAAATCGCCGTCCATGCCTGGATTGCAGACGATGAACGCCACGATGCGCGAATCTTTGCGGGCCACAAACAGGCGCTTTCCGCTTAGCTTCTTTGCCGAGAACTGGCTGACGAAGAATCGCAACTCGATCCCGTGGAGCGTCGAAGCGAGGTGATCGCGGGAAATCTCCTCGAGCTGCGGGGCGACTTCGCCTCGATACTCGGCATTCGCAGGATCGGGATCGACTTCGCACACCTCGACGCCTTGGCGTTTGCAAAAACTCTCCTGCCGCCGCACCCATTGAGCTTCCTTGCCGTGCCAGTCGGTGCGCTGCAGCCGCACGAGCGGTTCTTCGCCAAACTTGGTGACCTGGCACTTGTGGCGCCGAAACATGTTGATCTCATTACGCGGCACATTAAAGAACGTCGGGCGCCACCCGTTTTGCTCCGCGAATGCCAGAAATTCTCTCAGCAGCAACTCGCGGTCCGCAGGCGCCGCCAACAGGCCGTCGTTGGCGTTAACGTAGCGACCTAGCCGACGATACCCGACGACTCCCCGTCGCTCGGTACACCAGAAGTATTCGCGATCTTGCTCGGTGACGAGGTAAGCGGCGTAGGTCTCCCCGAACTCTTGAGCGCATCGCCTTAGGCGATCGTTGAGCGCCTGGGGCATGTCGACTTGCGAACGATAGTGCTCGCAGCCGGCGGGGACGATCGGTGTCGTACGCTTCATAGTCGTAGCCGTGGCGTGGAATCCACGCTCAGACCATCTTGGTAACGGCTACGGAGGGGCATCATGATCCAGCCGTGATAGCGTGAATCTACCGTATCGCGGGCTCAAAGCGAAAGGGTTCTTCGTCGAATTTTGCCTTCTCGGCGCCGCTGCGACTTTCGGAGCCGGCTCGCGGCGCCGCTTCGACACACACCGCGTGGGCCTGATACGCCGGCTGGTGAGAGTTCGGGTCGAAGACCCCATCGGTCGGCAGGTTCGTCGCCTCATCGTGCATCGGCATAGAATAATAGCGCCGCGCCGATGCAAGTCCTCTCCCGATTAACGCAGCGACTCGAACGCCAAGTCGAGATGCTCCACGTCTTCCTCGCCTACGCCATCGCCGCCATCGCCTGCGGGTCCGAATCTATTTTCGGCCATGCCGGCAATCCTTAAGTAATCACTCGAATCGGCGATTGCCGCGAAGGCGCGATCCGCCAGCGGCTTGGCAACGGCGACGTCAGGCAGCAGCACGCTGGCGGGCTTGGCAGGGCGGTAATGGTCCAGTAGCGACGAACGCGATGCGGCGGGAGTCCATAGCCAGTTGAGGTCGAACTCAACCCCCGGGAGAGCCGAGGATGCGGCGGAACTCGATGAAACCTCGGCGGATGAAAAACCAAGCTCGCTTGCCGAGGTCGCTTCGAGATAGGACGCCCCGAATTCTTGTTGCCAGACGGAAAGGTCCTCGCCGTCGATCGCGCCGTCGCCGGTGCCGTCGGCGCCGCTGCCCTCGGCCTGGGCCGCCGAACCTAACGCTCGCTGCCAGAGCAGGAAGTCGCCGCCGTCCACTTGGCCGTTGCCGTCGTAGTCGCCAGTCGGCGACGACTGGGCCGCCAATTGCGGCGGTGGCTCGAGGGAACCCGCGCTACCCGGCGGGAGACCGTTTAGCGCCAGCTTAATCACGTTCGAGATGCTGCTCGTTCGGCCGTCGGGCAGGTCCACGACGGCGGTGAAGTAATTGAGTCCGCCCTCGCTGACCGTGTCGCGAAGCGTCACGTTCACGTCGACGAACCCGCCGGCGCCGATGGTGGCCACGTCGTCCCGTACGAAAATGACTTTGTTGGCCTCGAAAGCGTCGACGTCGAACCCACCGCCCGGAACGCCTGCCAGGTGCAGGGCGGCCTCGGTTTGCAGCAACCGCACGGTGGCGCCCGCTGGACCCGAGATTCGGAGAGTCTGCGATGCCGCGGCGACGATCGCCGGCTGCGTCCCCACGCCCGCCACGGAGAGCGCGGGGGCGGCGGGCAAGGCGCGTTCGTC
>JBGSYU010000031.1:0-6678 GCA_041750715.1 Lacipirellula sp. | reverse complement strand
AGAGCCACTGCTTCCAGCGCCGCCAATTCTTCGCTCCGGCCCGCCGGGACGTGCGGGCGCGACCAGCGCAGATACTGCGGGAACGACTTGCAATGAATCGCGAGCAGGCGGTTCAGCCAGTAAATGGTATCGGCTTTCATGGATTGTTCCGTCGTCTAACCAAACAACCCTGCTGCCGCTTGTTGCGTCCACTGCGCCACGCGATCGGGCGCGAAGCCTAGCAGCACCACCGGCAGCGTGATCGCCACGACGTAGCTGGTCGACAAGAACCCGAGCTGCACCGGCCGGCTGGTGTCGGGCTGCGGGTCGATGCACATCGTTTTCGCCACGCGCAGGTAGTACACCAGCGAGATCGCCGTGTTGATCGCGGCCGCGACCATCACGAACATCAGCAGCGGGCCGCCCGCCTCGTAGAGCGATTGCAGCACCCGCAGCTTCGGCCAGAACCCGGCCAGCGGCGGCAGGCCGATGAGGCTCACCAGAATCAGCGTCATCGCGACGGCGATCACCGGGCTGCGGCCGATCAGGCCCGCGTAGTCCTTGATTTCTTCGCTCTGCATCGAGTTGCGCAGGAACGCCACGATTGCGAAGGCGCCCAGGTTCATGAACAGGTAGATCGTGGCGTACAGCAGCAGCGCGGCGATCGCCTCCGACGCCGCCGATGGGTTGCGGCCCAGCAGCGCCACGGCCGCGGCGACGGGCATCATCATGAACCCGGCGTGCGCGATGGTCGAATACGCAAACATCCGCTTGATGTTTTTTTGCCCGTAGGCAGCCAGGTTGCCGAACGTGCAACTGACGACGCCGACGACCGCGACGATGGTGACGAAGAACGTGCGGACCGGCGACAACGGCGTTTCCGCCAGCTCGGCGTTAGCGGGTTCTTCGACGCCGTCATCTTCCACACCCCGCTGCGCAACGAACTGAAGCGCCCCGCCCGTAGCGCCGGCGTCCAGCGAGGCGGCGCCGGCTAAGCTCGGCGGGGGATCGCCCGGCCTGGCCATGTTCGCAGGCTCTGAGCCAAACCCGATGCCGACGCGAACCAGCAGCGCCAGCGCCGCCGCCTTCGACACCACCGACAGAAATCCGTCCACCTCGGCCGAAGCCCCTTCGAACACGTCAGGGCACCAGAAGTGAAACGGAACGGCCGACAGCTTAAACGCCAGGCCGACGCCCAGCATCAACCCGCCCAGCGCCAGCACCATCACCGAAAGCTCGCGGTCGGCCAGCTTGCTCGCCACGTCGAACTCGACGAGCCGCTGGGCCATCGTTGGAATGTGGGCCGTGCCCAGCAGCCCGGCGAGCAGGCTGGCGCCGTACAGCATCACGCCCGCTGCGCCGGCGCCATACACGGCGTACTTCAACGCCGCCTCGCTGCTGCGCCGCCGGCCCTTCACGATGCCCGACAGCACATAAGACGGCACGCTCGCCATTTCAACGCCGAGGAACAACGACAGCAAGTGGTTCGACGACGCCATGATGCACATGCCGATCGTCGCGCCGAAGACGAGCGAGTAAAAGTCCTGGCCGTCGTTGCGATCGGCGATGCCGGTGAGGCTCGAGAGGATCACGAACAGCACCGCGAACCCCATCAGAAACAGACGCAGATAGACCGTCACCGAGTCGTACACCAGCATGCCGGTGAATAACTCTATTCGCGGGATCGAACCCAACGACGCCATTCCACCTTCCGGCATCGCGAGGACCAGCGCGGCGACGGCGCCTACGAAAGCGATCGCGACCGGCGGGATGCGATCGAGCAGGGGAAACACCCGCGACAAGAGCAGCACCACGATCGTCGCGCACAGCGCAAGCTCGGGCCTGAAGAGCGGCAAGCTCGTTTGGACCGTGTCCGAGATCAGTGAGTCGATAATCGTTTGCAGCGTCACTGCGTTAGCTCGTGCGAAAGCGGCGGTTCACTCGTTTCACGTGGGCAGGTCTCTCCGAGACCTGCATGCGAGTCTCGGAGAGACTCGCCCACTTAGCGTTTGGAAGCCTCGGCCATTTGCTCGTCATCTTTACCAATGGACTCCTGCAGCGCCGCCCGGTCGGTATCGTACTGCTGCGTCCAGCTTGCCAGTTGGTCGACCTGCCGATCGACCGAAGGCTGCATGTAGTTCAACAAGCTCTGCGGATACACGCCCAGCAAGATCGCGAAGGCCACCAGCGGGACGGCGATCACCATTTCGCGCATTGTCATGGGGGTTAGCGCTTCCCCGTGCGGGCCGCGGTACTCGGCGCCGAGGTAAACTCGCTGAATGGCCCACAGGATGTAGCCCGCGGTGAGGATGACGACGAACGCGGAGATTACCGCCAGGACCTGGCTGTACTTCCACACGGACAGCACGACGAACACTTCGCCAATGAATCCGCACAAGCCGGGAAGCCCCAAGCCGGCGAAAAAGATGGCGATAGCGAAGCCGCTGTAGACGGGCATCCGGCCGAAGATGCCGCCGAACTCGTTCAGATTGCGGTGATGCACGCGGTCGTACAGCACGCCGACGCAAAAGAACATGCCGGCCGAACTGATGCCGTGGGCGATCATCTGAAACATCGCGCCGTTGACGCCCATCTTCCAGTAGTCGGCGTTGTAGGTGAACGACCCCGGCTCGCCGGTCCATTGGCCCAAACTCCACACGCCCAAGCCCAATACGACATAACCCATGTGGCTCACCGAGCTGTAGGCGACCATCCGCTTGAAATCATTTTGTGCCAGCGCGGCAAAGGCGCCCCACACCATGCTCACCACTCCGATCAGGCATACGAAGTAAGCCAGGTCGTACCCCGCCGCGGGGCAGATGGGATAGCAAATGCGGATGATGCCGTAGCCGCCCATCTTCAGCAGGATGCCGGCGAGGATCATCGAGATGGGCGTCGGCGCCTCGACGTGGGCATCGGGCAACCAAGTGTGCAGCGGCACGCTGGGGACCTTGATGATGAAGCCGACCAGTAGCAGCAGGAAGGCCCACCACTGGATGCTCTTGCCGAGCCACAAGTCCTCGTTGAACGGCGTGTTCTCGAGCTGGCCGATCCGTTGCAGCGCAAGGATGTTGAAGGTGGGCAGTTGCCGCCGCTTCGCCGGGTCGGTTTCGGCCTGGATTTCCTTGAAACGCTGGGCGAGCGGGTCGTCGCCGTCGCGCCAGGACTCGAAGGCGGCGTCGACCGACTGGGCCTCCGCGCCGCGACGGGCGGGCTCGACCTTCACGATGCCCGCGTCCACAAGCTGCTGAGGGTTGAGCAGCGTCAGATCGCTGTTGAAGTACAGCATCAGAATCGCGATCAACATCAGCACGCTGCCCAGCAGCGTGTACAGGAAAAACTTGATCGCGGCGTATTCCTTGCGCGGGCCGCCCCACACGCCGATGAGAAAATACATCGGCAGGAGCATCACTTCCCAAAACACATAGAACAGGAAGAAGTCGAGCGCCATAAAGACGCCGATCATGCCCGTTTCTAGGAGCAGGAACAGAATGCAGTAGGCCTTCACATGCTTTTTAATAGGCCAACTCGCGAGCATGGCCAGTACGCTGAGGAAAGCCGTCAGCACCACCAGCGGAAAGCTGATGCCGTCGAGCCCCATGACGTACTGGATGCCGAACGACGGAATCCACGGCGCCGCGAACAGGTTCTGCATCCCGGCGGCGCCTTCTTCGAACCGCACGCCTTTGTCGTTGAGAAACAGCCCCAGCGTGAGCATGAACGTGAAGATGGTGAAGCCGAGCGTCGTGTAACGAATCGCCTCCTCGCGGCCGCGCGGAAAGAACGCGAGCACCAAGGCGCCCAGCGCCGGCAGGAACACTAACAGGCTCAGGTAAACGATGGGGTCGCTAAGATTCATGGTGTGGTGAGTAGGTGAATAAGTGAGTAGGTAAGTAGGTATGGAGGAAATGCAAAGTCGGTGACGAAAACTTACTCACCTACTCACTTACTCACCTACTCCCCCTACGACAACAACACGAACGAAACCGCAAAATAGGCTAGGCACATAAACCATGTGCCCATCACGATAAACAGCACGTACTGCCGCAGGCTGCCCGTTTGCAGGCGGCGGAGCAGCAGGCCGAAGTCCCAGGTCCAACTCGCGAACGTGTTCACCGAGCCGTCGACCAACGTGCGGTCGAACGCCACGTCGAACACCTTCGAGATGCCGCGGCCCACTGACGCGACGCCGTGGATGATGCCGTCGATCACGTTGCGATCGAACCAGGAGATTTGCCGGGCGATCATCATCGTCGGCGCCACGAACACGGCCCCGTACAACTCGTCGAAGTACCACTTGTGCCACAGCAGCTTATAAATCGGCGAGAATGTCTGCTTGATCTCCGACGGATCGAGTAGCCGCCATAGGTAAATCACCGTGGCGACGAACAGCCCGATCATCGCCGCGGCAAACGCTGCGAGGGCGGCGGGGACCTTGATCGACTGGAAGTTCGCAGGTGCGTGTGCCGTGTGCTCGTTGGGCACTAGTAGCGTTGGCAGGATGACGCCGGGCGAATCGCTGAGCGTGCCGACGGGGCGGGCCTGTTCGAGTAAGTTCACCACGCCGAAATTCTTGAAGGGAGTCCCCAGTCCCCAGCCGGCGCCAATCGCAAAGACTGCCAACAGGATCAGCGGCCGAGTCATCACCGCCGGCGATTCGTGCGCATGATCGTAGCGGTGATGATTCCGCGGCGTGCCGGCGAAGGTCATGTACCACAGGCGGAACATATAGAACGCGGTCATCGCGGCGCCGATCACGGGCAGCACGAAGAAGACCCACGACGCCCCGCCGTTGTGACGGGCGTAGCTGAGGGCCTGCTCGACGATCGCGTCCTTCGAGTAATAGCCGCTGAGGCCGAAGTGCGTCACCGGAATGCCGAGGCCCATGATCGCCAGGCAGCCGATGAGCATCGTGTACGCGGTTATCGGCATCTTCTTCCGCAGGCCGCCCATCTCCCGCATGTCGTTCGTGTGGACCGCGTGAATGACTGAGCCGGAGCACAGGAACAGCAGGCTCTTGAAGAATGCATGCGTAATTAGGTGGAACAAGCCGGCAACCCACCCGCCCAGTCCCAGGGCCAGCATCATATAACCAAGCTGGCTAATCGTCGAATAAGCGAGCACTCGCTTAATATCGACCGCCGTGATGGCGATGGTCGCGGCTAGCGTGAGGGTGATTAAGCCGATGACGGCGATCACCATCAGCGCCTCCGGCGAGAACGCCGGATAGAAGCGGCCGACTAGATACACGCCGGCGGCGACCATCGTTGCGGAATGCACTAGCGCGGAGACGGGCGTCGGCCCTTCCATCGCATCGGGCAACCAGACGTGCAGTGGGAACTGGGCGCTCTTGCCGACGCAGCCGCAGAAGATGCCGACGCCGGCGACCAGGAGCAGCATCTGACCCGCGAACGGAGGCCCAGAGGCCATGTTCTTTGAGAAGGTTCGCTCCCCTTCAGCCTCCATGGCCGGTGGCGGAACCAGCCGGTAGTCGTTCTCGGCAGTTCGCAACTGGCTAAAAATGCCCGGCTCTTCAATCGCGCCGGCGGCGTTGCGAACCACCTCGCCGTTGGCGTCTTGCTTGTCGCCGAACGCAAACGTCCCGAGGCTCGCCCACAGGGCCATCATGCCGATGAGCATGCCGAAGTCGCCGATGCGGTTGACGATGAACGCCTTGTTCGCCGCGGTGCTGGCGCTGTGCCGCTCGAAGTAAAAGCCGATGAGGAAGTACGAGCAGATGCCCACCAGTTCCCAGAAGACGAACACCATCGCCACGTTGCCGGCGATGACGATGCCCAACATGCTGAAGCTGAACAGCGACAGGTACTGGAAAAAGCGGTGGAACCGTCCCGGGCGATGGAGGTGATGGCCGTCGGCGAGCGTCACCTCGTGGTCGACGTACGGATCGTGCAACTCGTCGTGCATGTAGCCGAAGGCGTAGATGTGTACGCACGAGGCGATGAGCGTGACCATGCAGAACATCGTCACGGTGAGCGTGTCGATGTAGTAGCCGATCGTGAGTTTGAGCTTGCCGAACTCGCCGAGGGAGTACCAGTCGCCGGCGTGGTAGGGCGGGGGGGGATTCGGACCGTGCTGTTCTTCGACGGCGTGGCCGGCGTCGCGGTCGGCGGGCTGCATGGCGACGAGCGTGACCAACGAGGCATCCGCCGCTCTCGATGAAAGCCACCCGCTCTGCGGGTGGACGGCGCCCTCGCCCGATCCTGAGTTCGGTCCACCGGAGGAACCGGTGGCTTTTAACGGACTGATCGACGTTACATGCTCGTCATGCTCTTCGACGCCGCCTTCGCGATGCTCGCCATCACCGTGCTCCAGGTGGGCTGCGTCCGACAGTGGATGAGCCGGCAACCAAATCCCGAACATCGCCACGGCGCTCAACACAAAGCTCGCAACAATCGCCCCGATCGAAATAAACCCCGCGAACTTACCGTGCGGCCCCAGCGACTTGCCAAACAGCACGATCACTGTGAACGACGCCAACGGCAAGAGCCAGGCGGCGGCGAGCAACGTCGGTAGGTTCGAGACTTCCATAGCGAGCGAGTCTTACAGAAACGTGGTTTACTCAGCCGTGCAGTTGATCGGCGCGGTCGACGTCGATCGAGTCGTGGTTGTTGTAAAAGTTCAGAGTGATCGCCAGCGCCACGGCCGCTTCTGCCGCCGCCAGCACGATCACGAAGAGCG
>JBGSYU010000030.1:0-16765 GCA_041750715.1 Lacipirellula sp. | reverse complement strand
CAACTCCACGGCAATCTGGCCCAGGTGCTCGCCATGCTCCGGCCACAGCTTCTGGCGCTCCAGCGCCGCGTCCGCCGCCTCGGCGGGGCGCCCCGCCGCTCGCAACGCGCGACCATAGTTAAAGTAGTGCTTGCTGAGAATGTCGCGATATTCGGCGATCTGCGGCGCACGCTCGTGAGCGAGCAGTTGGTGCTCGATGGCCGTTTCGTAAACCGGCAGCGACTCTGCGAACTTTCCTGCCGCCTCCAGCGCCATCGCGCGGTTATTCAGCACCGCGCCGCCCAAGCTGCGAAAGGTGAGCTCGTTTGGATAATCTTCAATAAGCTGCAGCACAATTTCCTCCGCCGCGTCGAACGACTCGATGGCTGGCGTCAACTCCGCTAGCTCCTGCTGCGCTTGCCCCAGGTTATTTAGGCTCACCGCCAAATCGCGGCGATAGCTGACGACCGCGCCTGCTTGCCGAGTGAGCTGGCGCTGCAGTGCGATGGCTTTCTCATACGAATCGCAGGCCGAGTTCCACTCGTTGCGATGGCCCAGAATCGCGCCGTGATTGTTGCAACAAAGCGCCAAATCGCTGCGGTAGCTCAGCGCCGACGGGTTCTCGTCGACGAGTTCCTCCAAGATCGCAATCGCCTCGCGGCACGATTTCTCGGAGCTAGCCCAATCTTCCCCGCGCTCGACGAAGCTCAGATTGTTATGCCCGATCGCCGCGTCGTGGCGTAGCTGCGCATTCTTCGGGTCTTGGGCCAACAGATCGTCGAGCAGGTCGATCGACGAGCTCAGCGCCTGCCGCGCTGGCCCCTTATCGCCGAGCCGACCTTCGAGCAGCCCAAGGTTGCTGTAGCTCTCGGCCAACGCACGCTCCGGGGCGGCGCTGCCCGGCTGCCGTGCGGCAAGGCCCCGCTGAAGTTTGATCGCCTGCGCGAACGCGTCGAGCGCCGCATCTCCTTCGCCCTCCGCCGAGAGCAACAATCCGAGACTGCCGTACGCGCTGGCCCATTGCGAATGCAACGGCTCATCGCCGGGCGTCTTCGCCGCGATGGCCCTAAACGCGGCAAGCGCCTGCCGACACATGTCGAGCGCTTCACGGCGTTCGCCCAGGGTTTCGGCAATCACGGCCGCCCTGTGATAAGCGCCGGCCAAATCCGCGGCCAGCTTCGGGTCGTCCTTCGCCCGCGAGATGAATTGCTTGTAGTAGTCGCGGGTGTCCTTGAGCAAATCGCGACGGAAGCGCTCGGCGCCCGGCAGCGCCGCCAATTCGTTGGACAGTGCGGTGCTGCGGTCGACGACCAGCCTGGCAAGCTTGAAGTCTTCATCGGCCTGCACCAGACTTCGCTCCGAATCGAGCCAGGCCCTGCGGGTAACAATCGCCGCGCTGGCGGAGACGATCGTCAGCGCGATCAGGAACCCGGCCGCCAGCGCCACGCTCTTGCGATGCCGCAGCGACCATTTCGCAATCCGATCGGCAAACGTCGGCCGGCGGGCGCGCGTAGGCTCGCCGGCGAGGAACCGCCGCAAGTCGTCCGCCAACTCTTGGGCCGTGCCATAGCGCTCATCCCGCGACTTGACGAGCGCTCGCAGCGTAATCGTCTCCAGGTCGAACGGCACCGACGGGTTCACGCTCCGCGGCGGAGCCGGCTCGTCCGATTCGATGGCCCGCAAAATCTCCTGCCGCGCATCGCCCGGATGCGCCGGGCGCAACGTGAGCAGCTCGTACAGCGTTGCGCCCAGCGCGTACACGTCGCTCCGCGCATCGACCAGCGCCGGCGTGCCGGCGGCTTGCTCGGGGCTCATGTAGCGAATCGTGCCGACGATGTCGCCGGATATCGTCACTCCCGAATCGCTCTGAATGCGCGCCAGCCCGAAGTCGGTGATCCACAGCTTGCCGTCGCGATCGAGCAGCAGGTTCGACGGCTTAATGTCGCGATGCAGCACGCCCAACTGGTGCGCGTGATGCAGCGCCTCGGCGGCTTGCAGCATGAGCCGCGCGACGCTGTGGCAGTAGGTGCGCGAGCGCGTCGAAACCCGCGTCGAAAACGCCGGCTCGACCGCCGTATCGCGATCGCGCTGCTGCAACGGGCGGGAAACGTCGCCCACACTGCGGCCCGTCTCCGTGGGCGGCTTTTCAAACGCGGCGCCGCGGAGCTCGTTCAGCGCGCACTCCAGCGAATGGCCTGCAATGAACTGCATCGCAAAATAATGGACGCCCCGCTCCTGCCCCACCGCGTGTACCGGCACGATGTTTGGATGGTGAAGCTGCGCTGCCGCCTGTGCTTCGGTGCGAAAGCGCGCGATCTGCCGCTCGTCGAGCATCGCGGCGAACGGCAACACCTTGAGCGCGACCTGCCGATTCAGCGAAAGTTGCCGCGCCTCGTACACCACGCCCATGCCGCCGCGGCCCACTTCGCGCACGATTTCATAATCGCCCAATCGTTTGGCGCCAGGCAGTGAACCGCCGGCGGACGACCCGTTCGCAGGCGCAGCCAGCGCTGGCCGCAGTCCGGCCGTCATCTCGTGCAGCATCTGCAAGCTGTCGACGTACGACCGCAGCTCTTCGGCCAGATCGGGGTGATCGCGAGTGAGCTTCTCCAAATCGGGCGGCACGGCCGAGCTTTCCAGCTCGCGCATGTACCGGTCGAGCACCAGCGCCAGCCGTTCGTTGCGGTCCCGCGCCGCCGGCCACACGGCGGTAACTTCCTCGTCGCCTCGCTCGGTCATCGCACCCCCCGCGCATCGAGCCGCTCGCGTAGCACCTTCACGGCGCGCAGCCACAGCATCCGCACCGCGCCGGAGGACCGTTCCATGCGCCGCGCGATCTCGTCGAACGGCAACGCCTCGATGTGCCGCAGCACGATCACGTCGCGATAATCGCTCGGCAGTTCCGCAAGCTGATCGGCCAGCACGATCTCCACTTCGCGGCGATGGGCGCCGGCGCTAGGCGACGGCCCCGGATCGGGCAGCACCGCTTCGAGCCGCGCGGTCGATTGCTCCAGCGCGCTGGCCAACCGTTCGAGCGACACCTCGCGCCGCACGTCGCGCTTCTCGGCGAGGATATGCTGCTCGACCACGCGGTACAGGTTGTTCACCAGAATCTTCCGCAGCCACGCCAGGAATTCGCCCGAGCTGTGCCCGCGGAACTGCGAGAAATCGCGGTGCGCTTCAAAGAATGTTTCCTGCACCACGTCCGACGGGCTGACCCGCACCCGCAGGTTCTTTTCGAGCTGCGCCAGCACTAGCAGCTTCAAATAGTTGGTGTAAAGCTGCAATAAATGCCCCAGCGACTCGGTCGACCCCGCCTGGGCCTGGCCGAGCAGCTCGTCGGTCGTCGGTTGGCAGTCTTCGCTCATACGGCTCGCCCTCCAGTCATGTAAAGGCCGAGCCACACGGCACATGTAACGACATTAAACCAAGAATTCAGCATGAACGAAGGAACCGCGTGGGACGGCCCGCAAGTTTCGGAGAAACTTGCCCACGTGGGCGATTCTCTCCGAGAATCGCGCTGCTGCTCGCGGCTCACCGCCACTCTCTTCGAGTACCCAGGGCGTGCCTCCTAGTTTAGACTATAATCTGAGTGTCATTTTTGAGAAGGTCGCCATGTTCAGCACCCGCCATCGTCCACCCGTCCAACGCATCGAACCCGTGGATCAACAGCTCTTGGACGGCGACAAGATTCAGCCAGGGCACCCGCTGTTCGGCCTCGTCTGGATCAACCCCAAACGGATGAGCGGGACGCCCTGTTTCTACGGCACGCGCGTCCCGCTGAAGAATCTGTTCGATTCCCTCGCCGCCGGCGAGACGCTTGACGAGTTTCTTGACGGCTTTGAGGGCGTCGCTCGCGAGCAAGCGCTGGCCGTTCTCGATTTGGCGGCGGAAGACCTGCTAAACGACTTGGATCAGGTTTGAGAGTTCTCTTCGATCATAACGTGGACCGTCGCTTTCGGCCGCACCTGCCGGGACACAAGATTCAGACGGCGCGCGAAATGAGTTGGGACAAGCTTGAGAACGGCGTCCTCTAGAAGACCGCGGCGGACGCCGGCTTCGAGGCGATGCTCAGCGTCGACAAGAAACTCGAGCACGAGCAGAACCTAAAATCCCTACCGCTTCCAGTGATCGTCATCGATAGCACCTCCAACGCACTTCCCGCGCTGTTGCCATTTGCCGTGGGCATTGTGGAACTGCTGCGGTCACCGTTGGAGCGGCTCTTATACGTCGTTCAAGCAAATGGCGTGATACTGCATTTGTCCGCGCCTCGCAAATAAGGACGTCAATGTCTAAACGGCTGGGCATGGCCTGCGACCGTAATCTGGCGACACGCCCCGCGCCTGGCTACAATCGGCGCCAGCATCGTTGCCGTTTGACACGAGAGATCCATGGAAAAGTCCCGAGAGCAGTGGGCCGAAGGCGAGCGAGCACGCGGAGCGGAAGTCCCGCTTCCGGCCCCGCCACGCCCGCGGCGGCAATTGATCCGGCCGGCCTTTCGGGCCGTGTTCCAGTTCGTCAAGTATATGGTCATGCTGCCGGTCGCCCTGGTCCGCGGCCGGCGCGGCAAGGCCGATGAAGGCACCGTCTACTCGGCGCACCCCAGCTTCTTCCTATGGCTGCTCATCGCCGTCGGCTTCATCTCGGCCGCGGTCGTCACCGCCAAGCCGCATCTGGCCGGAACCTTCGGTTGGCTGTACGTGTGGGTGCTGGTCTATTTCATCGTCACGCTCATGTACGACTTCAGCGCCCGCAAGCTGGGATAGTGGGTGTTGATCTTCGCGCTCATTTGGCTCGCGTCGAAATACGTCGAGAACCTTAAGGAAGTCGCGCTCCTCGGGTCGCCGTTCGAATACATGGCGGCGCTGAACCCGCGGCTCGATCCCGGCACGGCCACCGTGCTGAGCTGGCTGCTGCTGCTTCCCTGGATCGGGGCGCTGTTGCACATGGCCCTCAACGGCCGCAAGAGATTCACGCCGAACGAAATCGGCGAGTTCCACTTCGGCGAAGGCAGCGAGCTGACCGACCGCACCGGCCTCCGCTTCCGCACGCGGTACCGCGACGTGCTCGAAACGCCGCTCACCTTCGGCGGCGGCGATTTGATTTCGGTCGACAATCACCAGAACGTCATCAAGCGGTGGGACAACATCGTCGGCTTGTACTTTTTCTGGAACGACCTCGACCGCGTGCTGCACCAACGGGCCGTGATGGAGACGGGCGACGACGACGCGAAGCCGGCGTGAGACAAAGGGGCCCGAAGCAGTCACTCTGAGGTACTCCGAAGAGTCCGGCCAGATTCTTCGGAGTACCTCAGCAGTGACCGTGCGCGCGGGACTTTGCCGTTCTCCTGCGAAAAAAGCGGACTGGCTGCCGGATGAAGTGGAAGGAGTGCTATGCTGACACAATATGCAGGGCGCCTGTCCCCTTTTTCGAATAGCCACTCAGAGCAAAGTCGTCAATCTGCGCAGCGCAGGTCCAGTCGGCCTCGACGCGCCGTTAGAGTTGAGCAACTTGCACTGGCCGCGGACATGCGACGATATGCCTTCGACGAACAACATGCATTGGCGACTCAAGTTTCTCCCGAGAACGACCCGAGGGATTTGCACCCGCGCACTCGCCCGGTCTGAAAAATCTCTCGCGCCCGGGAAAGTCTCTGGCACTCAGGCGGAATATAGGCCAATCATTCGCCAGCGAGAAGCGGTCGCCTTGGCGTCGCCAACGCCGCCAGAATAACCGCCTTCGAGATTTTCTCGTCGATGCCACAGCAGCTTTACGCAACTGTCGTGGACGCTTGTTAAGCTAGCACCCCCGGTTTTCTACAGAGCCTGCCTGACGTCTATTACGTTCGGAAAACTCGGGCATCCCGCCTGCACGCTCGCGCTGAATTACGCGGCCCGAGTTTCTCCGCCCAGAATTGTCATGATCTCGCCACTGATGTAGCTCGAATCCGCTTCCGACGCGAAGAAGACGAACGCCGGCGCCACTTCCTCAGGCTGACCGGGACGCTTCATCGGCGTATCTCGGCCATGCTCCGCCACGTCTTCGGCTGGCTTTGAGACTGGCTGTAGCGGCGTCCAGATAGGGCCGGGGGCGACGCAGTTCACGCGAATCTGGCGCTCGGCCAGATTCATCGCCAGCGATTTGGTGAAGGCGTGGATCGCGCCCTTCGTCGCCGCGTAGTCGATGAGGGTCTTATTGCCTTCCAACCCGGTGATCGATCCGCAGTTGACGATCGCGCTGCCCGGCTGGAGATGCTTCAGCGCCGCTTTCGCCATGTAGAAATAGCCGTAAATGTTCACTTTGAACGTGTGGTCCCAATCTTCTTCGGACACTTCGTCGAATTTCTCGCGAGTTTCCTGATACGCGGCATTGTTCACCAGTATGTCGAGCCGCCCGAACTTCCTTACGGTCTTCTCGACGCAATCGCGACAGAACTTCGGGTCGGAGACGTCGCCCGGCAGTAGTAACGCCTCTTGGCCTTCCGCTTTCACCGCTTGCTTCACCACGTCGGCGTCCGACTGCTCAGCCGGCAGATAGACGATCGCCACGTTGGCGCCTTCGCGGGCATAGAGCACGGCGACCGAGCGACCGATGCCCGAATCGCCGCCGGTGATAATCGCGACCTTGCCGGCCAGTTTCTCGGAGCCCTTGTACTTGGGGGCCATGTACTGCGGCTCCGGCGTCATTGCCGAGTCGAGTCCCGGTTTGGCTTGGGTTTGCGGCGGCGGCGGCTTGGGTTTGGATCGCGACGTTGGTGCTTCGCTGGAATTCATGTTTCTTACTCCTGGACGACTTGGCAGCGATCGACGAATGCCTCATGGCTCTTGCCGCACGGAAGTCGCGTGTCAACTGATTCGCAACGTGAAGGCTCTCCCTACCGCTTCGACCGCCGTCGCAAAGGCAAAGAACACGCCGCGCAGATACCGAGCAACATTGCCGCGCAGAGGGTTCTGGAACAATTCGAAAGTCCAGCCCGACGGGGCTAGCGAGTCCGCCGCCCGTAGCAAACGATCCAATCAACGCTCCGTTAAACTGTCAATCCCTGGCTGCAGATCGGCTTCGTAAACGGTTCATGTCTGCAAAGAAATACAACGGGGGCAGACCTATCCGCAATTGAATGGAATAGTTCTGCCCCCTGGAAGAACTTTCGCCGTAAGTTAGCGATTACCGAGCAGGGTTGATTTCTTGTTCATATCGGTTACCGGCTCGGTTGCCAGCGCGCGGCGTCGCACGCATGCGGAACGACTTGCTGGCCATTTCCGGCCAGTGGTCCTGGTCGAAACCTTCCTTTTTCTCCAGCGTTTCTTCCGTCACGTCGATGCGAGCATACATATCGTCGTCACCATCGCGAACCATGTCGACGGCGCCGAACGGCACGGCAAACATCTTGTCGCCCATTCCCAGGAAGCCGCCAAAAGAGACGGCCGCGTAGACGATGCGCCCGTCGCGACCGATCATCAGGTCGCTGATTTCACCGATGTCGTCGTCGCCCGTTTTGCCGCGCACGTTGAGGCCGATAAGCTCGCTGGCTTTGCACGAGCGGCCGTGCATCCCTTTGGCGTCGGTCCCCACGGCGTTACGGCGGTTGCGCTCGCCGGTGCGATTCACGTCTACGTCCACGCTCCCGTCAGGCGTCGTTTCGACCTGCACGCCTTGGGCATTCGCGGTGCGCAGCTCCGCCGGGCCGGTAACGACGATCGCCGCCGCAAGGACGGCGAGACCGCCCAAGCCCACATACCAATAACTGGCTTTCATCAATCGTTCTCCTTTTCGTTTCTAAAGTTCTAGCAGTTGCAGGAGCTTTCGAACTCCGAGACTTGCTTTTCCGCTTCTTCTTTGGCGACTCCGTAGCGCTCTTGGACTTTGCCCACGAGCTCTTCGCGCTTGCCGTCAACGACGTCCAAATCGTCGACGGTTAGATCGCCCCACTTCTGTTGCACCTGACCTTTGGCCTGCTTCCACTTGCCTTTGATTTGATCCCAATTCATTTTCACTTTCTCCTGGTGGTGTTGAAAAAAAGGACGAGAAAAGCGGACGTTCCACTCCCTAGAAAGAGCGGAATGTCTCTGAGTCGCTAGCGTGCGGGACGCGCCGTCGGGGGTTTGTCACTCGATCCTCTGCCGCGCGCCGGTTTGCCTTCGACATACTTATTGCAGCCGCCGTTGCCGGTGACGCGCAACTGAAAAGGCTGCAACGTTTCCTCAATGCAGTAGCCGGCCGTGAGGGGCTCGACCTCGGCGTCGGGCTCGATTTGCCACCATTTGCACGACAGGCACAGGCCCCAGTTTGCAGAAGAATTGCCAGCCATAATCACCTCCACCTGTGGAAAACGTGAAGCATGGTTTCACCCCGTCGCTACGCGCGAGCCTTCCCTCGCTCGGTCTTGGCCGAACCCGCGGACGCCTGCTCCTCCGGCTCTTGGGCCTCGACGTCGGATCGGACGCCGATAAGTTGCACTCATTCGAAAGAAGCGTTGACGCGGCCACATTTGAGCAAAACTCATGCCGCTGAATTCAATGGTTGGCGCTCCATTGGGACTTTGGGTAGCGATGGCGCATTTGGGCAGAGCCGAGCGACTAGATGGGTGCTGACGTCGATACCAACGTGGGCCGACACGCGGCTCGCGCTCCGGGTTGGGGCGCGTTTTCTGAAAAACTAGAAGCGCTCCGGCGGCTCTGTAACGTCCAACACGTCACGACTCGTGGTCGTCGCGCCGCCATGACCTGACCGGATCGCCACAAAAAGGGGCAGGCTGGCTCTTTGAAAAACTCGACGGTAAAGAAAATCAGACGTCATGGGTGAGGGCGAGCACGCGGAGGTCGCGGCATTGGCCCTGGTAGGAGCGACCGCGGAAAAGTGCCTTGGCGGCGTGCGATCGTCGAGATCGCCGTTTCGACCTGCAAATGGCGGCGATAGGCCGGTCGGTCGAACCGCATCTTCACGACAGCAAGATGTCGAGAAGCGGGCGGGAAGCGGGGGACATTCTGGCCCTGCAGAAAGCCAGTTGTCGCCGCGAGCGAGTCCCCTTTTAGTGGCCGGCGCTATGCCGGTCTCATGCCGTTGGGGATATCTTTCACGCGGACGACGTCCCAAGCTAGGCCCACCTTTTCCATCATCCAGATGGCCCAGTAGGTGACGTCGACTTCCCACCACCGGTGCCCCTGCCGGGCCACGCGCTGGTAGGCGTGGTGGTTGTTGTGCCAGCCCTCGCCGAAGGCCAAGATGCCGACCCACCACAGATTGCGGCTATTGTCGGTGGTCTCGTAGTTGCGGTAGCCCCACAGGTGGGTGGCGGAATTCACGAACCAGGTGACGTGCAGCACGTACACCATCCGCACGCCCAGGCCCCAAAACACCATCGACCAACCGCCCCAGTTGTCGCCCAGGCCCCAGCTCTCGGGTCCGAAATATCCCATCGCGTAAAGAATCGCAGCGCAAATGAAATGCGTGGGCAAGAACAGATAGTGCAATACCACCATCATCTTGTCCTTCATCATGTCGGGGGCGTAACGCTGCAAGACCTCCTTGTGCCAGCGGCGGCCAAAGTTCGGCATGAACCACAGCATGTGGCTCCACCACGCGCCGTCCTTCGGCGAATGAGGATCCCCTTCGTGATCGCTGAACGCGTGATGCTTCCGATGCTGCGCGACCCAGGTAAGCGCGGAGCCTTCGCCCGACAGACCGCCCAAGAGCGCCAGCAGCCACTTGATCGGCCGATAGGTCTGAAAGCTCTTGTGAGTAAGCAGCCGGTGATACCCCATGCACACGCCAAAGCTGCCCGTGACAAAGGCCAGGGCAACGCAAGTGACAAGCGCCGGCCAGCTAAAGAAAAACGGCGCGGCGACCGCCAGGCAATGGACCATCGCAATCCAAATGACGATCGGCCAATTCAAACCGAACTGTCGGAACGCCGAGCGCGCCCGTATGTAATAGGCAGCCATCGTCATGACTGCCGAATTGCCTTCAAGCTTTTTCATGGCCGCGCCATCCGTGAGTTCCAGGCCGAGTGAGTTTGGATTTGTATCGCGTGCCGCGGAGCGTTTCGAGCGTCGGGAAGACGCAGCGGGCGTCAACTTAGGGCCAGACATCGAACGTGCATCCTTTCGCAGCGTGAACCCAACGATTCAATTGGTAAGTTCAAATCACGCAAAAGAGGGAAACCAGGCGTGCGTGGTCGTCTGATTTCAACCCCGTAAGGATAGAAAGTATGCCGGCGCCACGCTAGGGCACCGGGCGAAGTTTGTTGCGACCGGTTATCAACAGTAGACATATCAAGTGCAATTCGCCTGCCAAACCGCGAAGGACTAATTCCCCCTGGCCTCGCGGAAGCTGTGAACGACTACGCCATGCGGCGAAATCACGCAAAACACTGCGCCGTGCTCCGCCGTGTGAACTACCGTGGCGCCCCTCTGCTGATACGATTGCTGTGCAGGCATGGTTCGATCCGGTCGCTGGCCGCTCATAATCACCCACGCGGGGGTGCTCCACGCGGCGAACCCCGGCGGGTCGCTCCGCGCGCTGCCGTGATGGGGCGCCAGCAGAATGTCGCAGTCGAGCGGCGGATCGGACGTCACCCGTTCAATGCCCGGCGATTCAAGATCGCCCGGCAGCAGCATGCGTTTGCCGGCGTACTCGACGGAAAGCAACAGGCTGTTCGCGTTGTCGCGACCCATCACCCCCTCGCGTGGCGGGTGCAGCACTTCGATCGCCACGCCGGCGGCATCCGTTCGCAGGTGGTCGCCCATCCAGATTTCACGCAGTTCAATGCCGGAGGCACGCAGCACGTCGCGCAGGTAGTTCGGCGCCGTCAATTCGCCGCCGGTCGCAATCGGGTCGAACATCATCGGTGAAATGTAAACGGCGCCGATCGGGAATCGCTCGATCAGCCCCGGCATCGCGTTGTAATGGTCGATATCGGCGTGCGACAAAACGACGGCGTCGATTCGGTCGATCCCGCGAGACCAGAGAAACGACGCAATCCGCTTCGCCGCCGCATCGGGCGAGCCCAGGCTGCCGGCGTCGTAAAGAATCGTTTGCCCACTGGGCAGTTCCATCACTACACATGTGCCATGGCCTACTGCCAGGAATGTACAGTGCAGCTCTTCCGGGGCCGCACGATCAATTCCAACCGCGTAGCCGAGGGCCAGCCAAGCCATCGCTGCTGAAGCTTGCCAATGCCAACGCGGCCGGAGTCGTGGGATGGCGATCCACGCGCCTGCGACGCCATAAAACACCCACAGCCACCACGCGGGAAAGCCTGGCGAGTAGAAATAGCTGCCCGGAACCGACTGCGCGAAGACGACAAGCGATTCGGTGGCGCGCAAACTGCCGCCACACAGCCAGCCCAGTGCGGCTCCCAGCGGCGGCACCAGCCAGCCGACAGTGACGATGCCGACGCCCGCGGCCAGCGAGATCGCAATTAACGGCCCGGCGAGCGGCGTGAGCAGAATGCTCGCCGGCGTCACCACATTGAAGTGGTAGGCGACCAACGGGGCCATGGCCACGCCCACCGCCAGCGACGCCGCCGTCATGCCCACCAGCCACGACCCAAGCCGCCGCGCCGCTTTTACGGCCCATGGGCGCGAATCGTCGATCAACCGTTTGAGCGGGTCTTGCGATTCAGGTCGCCAGTTCCACCGCGCGAACACGATGAGCACGGCGACCGCCAGGAAGCTGAATTGCGTCCCCGCGCGAAAGAGTTCGCACGGGTTATAGGCCATCACCGCCAGCGACGCGGCGCCGAGCAAATTCCCCGCCGACGCCGCCCGGCCCTGCACGAGTGCGCTGACGGTCGCCATAGTGAGAATCGTCGCCCGCATCACCGACGGCTGCGGCCCGACCACCGCCGCATACAGGCCGACGGCCGCAATGGTGACGGCGAGTTGAGCGAGCCGCGACAGCGCGATGCCGCCGGCCACTTGCCACGCCATGCCGGCCAGCAGCGCGACATGCGCCCCCGACACCACGAGCAGGTGAATGGAGCCGGTCTTCAAAAACGCGTCCTTCGTCGAATCGAACAACCGCTCTTGATCGCCCAAGAGGGTGGCCAGCACTAACGGCGCATCGCGCGGGCCGACACTTGCGGAAAGCTGCCGTTCGCACCAAGCGCGAAACGCCCCCAGCGCCGCAGCCACGCCCATGTTTCCGGCCGGCTGCCGGATGGCCACGCAACGCGGATCCGAACAGAACAGCTCGCTCAGTCGCCAGTTGCAGCGCTCGACCGCCGCCCAGTCGTATTCCCCCGGATTAAGCGGCGGCGCCGGACGGGCGAATTGTGCGAACACCCGAACCCGGTCCCCCGCGGCCACGTCCTTCAGCACGCCGACCACCCGCAGCCGTGAACGGCCGCTTGCCAGACGCCACTGATCCCCGTCGCGAATCGACACGACCCGCACGGTGGTTTCGCTCATCGTCCGCGCCGGCATCGCGCGCAACGGGCTGCGATCTGCCGGCGGCGACACTTCCACGCGGCCGTCGATGACCGCCTCGACGCACGTCGGCTGCGGCTCTTCGCTAGCAAATCGAACCAAATCGTCAGCGGCGGTGAAGTTCCAACACCAATCGTGCCACGCCCCGCCCAGTGCTGCGGCAGCCCCAAACAGCCCCGCTGCCGCGAGATTCCAGCGCCGCTGCCGTCGTGCCGCAGCGGCAAATACCAACGAAGCCAGGGTGGCGCCCCACCACCAACCGAACAAGTGGGCGCCGCGTGCGAAGGAGAGGTAATAATCGGCGACAATCCCCACTCCGGCGGCGACCGCCACCCACATCAGCGGCCGGTAGGGGGTTCGGCGCACCGAGCCATCGCCGAATTGGAGAAGGGACTCGATCATAAAAGCCCCCGGCTCTGCCGGGGGACGATGTGACGACGCGTCTTTCCTGAGGCAGTCCCCCGACAGAGCCGGGGGCTTTCAATGGGGACTCGCCGCCAGTTTACTGCAAGCGATGTGTATTTAGAAATGACCCGCCCCAGCGGGTTGTTAGCCGCCCCCGACGCGGGAACAATACGGACGCAGGACGCAATGACCCAAGTTAATTGAAATGGGAGGCGATAGTTTCATGGTTCGAAAACTCACTTACAAGCAGCCCGCTCTCGGCGGCCTACTCGCGATTGCGGCTCTCACCACTGCGGCCGTCGGCTGCAACCCGCCTCCGCGCGTGGACGCGACCGCCCCGGCGTCTTCCAGCGGCGACTCAGCGCCTGCATCCGGCGGCAAGGACTTCAAAGCCGACGACGCAGCCGCAAAACCCGCCCCAGCCAAGGAGCCACAGTTGATCCCCCGTAGCGTCCTCTTCGGCAATCCCCAGCGTGCTATGGCCCGCATCAGCCCCAACGGCAAGTGGCTCAGCTACCTCGCCCCCGTCGAGGGCATCCTTAACGTGTTCGTCGCCCCCGTCGACGACCTCTCCAAGGCCAAGCAGGTGACCGACGACAAGACCCGCGACATCCGCGGCTATAGCTGGGCCTACACCGGCGAGCACATCCTCTACACGCAGGACAAAGGCGGCGACGAGAACTGGCACCTCTACGCCACCGACGTCTCCACGAATAAGACGACCGACCTCACGCCGCTCGAAAAAGTCCACGCCACCATCGAAGGCGTGAGCGAAAAATTCCCCGAGGAGATCCTCGTCGGCCTGAACGACCGCAATCCGCAGCTTCACGATATTTACCGCGTGAACATCAAGACTGGCGAGCGCAAGCTGATCCAAGAAAACCTTGGCGTCGCCGCGTACGTCACCGACGACGACTTCAACGTTCGCTTCTCCTACAATTACACGCCCGAGGGCGGGCAGGAGTTGCTGCAACCCGCCGAAGGCGACAAGGGCAAGCCTGGCGACAAGGGAATCAGCGAGTGGGATTCCTTCATGAAAGTCGGCCCGGAGGACGCCATGACCACCGGCCCTGCCGGGTTCAACAAAGACGGCGACGTTCTGTACTTGCTCGATAGCCGCGACCGCGACACCGGCGCGCTGTTTTCGTGGAATCTAAAGACCGACGAGAAGAAACTCCTCGCCGAGGACGACCGCGCCGACGTCGGCGAGATCATCGTCCATCCCACCGAGAAGAACATTCAAGCCGTCGGCTTCACCTACGACCGCCGCAAGTGGAAGATTCTCGACGACTCGATCGAGAAAGATCTCGACTACCTCGCCACGGTCGAGGATGGCGAACTGCAAGTCACCAGCCGCACGCTCGACGACAAACAGTGGACCGTCGCGTACATCCTCGACGACGGCCCGATCAAGTATTACCGCTACGACCGCGAGGCCGGGAAGGCGCACTTCCTCTTCAACAGCCGCGACGACCTCGAAGGTTATCCGCTGGTGAAGATGCACGCGCCGATCATCGAGACCCGCGACGGCCGCAAGCTGGTTTCGTACCTCACGCTACCGCCGGGCAGCGACTCCGATGGCGATGGCGTCCCCGACAAGCCCGTACCGACGGTGCTCAATGTGCATGGCGGCCCCTGGGCCCGCGATAGTTGGGGCTACGATTCCGAGCACCAATGGCTCGCCAATCGCGGCTACGCCGTGCTGGCGGTGAACTACCGCGGCTCCACGGGCTTCGGCAAGTCGTTCGTCAACGCCGCCAACGGCGAGTGGGCCGGCAAGATGCACGACGACCTGATCGACGCCGTGAACTGGGCGGTCGAACAGGGCATCGCGAAGAAGGACAAAATCGCCATCATGGGCGGCAGCTACGGCGGCTACGCCACGCTGGTCGGCATGACGTACACGCCCGACGTATTCGCCGCCGGGGTCGACATCGTCGGCCCCTCCAGCCTAGTGACGCTCTTGGAAAACATCCCGCCCTACTGGGCGCCTTTCATGCCGGTGATGAAAATTCGCGTCGGCGACGTCGATACCGATGAGGGAAAGGTGAAGCTGCTCGAGCGCTCGCCGCTCACGTTGGTCGACAAGATCAAGAAGCCGCTGCTCATCGGCCAAGGCGCCAACGACCCCCGCGTGACGCAGCTCGAGGCCGATCAAATCGTCGAGGCGATGCAAAAGAAAAAGATTCCCGTCACCTACGTCCTCTACCCCGATGAAGGCCACGGCTTCGCATTGGAGCCTAACCGCAAGTCGTTCAACGCCGTGACCGAAGCGTTCCTCGCCGAACACCTCGGCGGCCAGTTCGAGCCGGTCGGCGACGACTTCGAGAACTCGTCGATCCACATCCCCGCGGGCGCCGACGAGGTGCCCGGGTTGGAGGAGGCGCTCCCGAAGGAACGCCAGCAGGCGCCGAAGGCGGAGGAGAAAGAAGAGAAGCCCGCTGAGTCGGAGGCGTAGCGAATCATTTAGCCCCCGGTCACTGACCGGGGGCTAACTGAACCCGCGTGAAATCTTCGCGAAATTTCCCTTGCGTCCTTCTCAATCGCTGCCGACAATAGCAACTGCGATGAACATTTCTTGGCGCTATTATTGGTTTAGCTTTACCGGCGCGTTCTTTTTTGGGAACGGGCGCCGGGCCGGAGGTAGTGCGTAAGCGGTTCATCCCAACGAGCACGACCACCAAGCCCCGGGCGCCTGCAAAGGAGCCCGGGGCTTTTTTTCGTTTCCATCGCATGTAGCCCCCGGTCAATGACCGGGGGTCAGGAACCCAAAAGCAACTCCCGGAGCCCCCCAAATGATCATCGTCATGAAACGCACCGCCACCGAACAAGACATTAAATCCATGATCCAGCACGTCGAATCCTTGGGCCTCAAGCCCAACGTCCTGCGCGGCACGGAGCGCACGGTCATCGCCGCCATCGGCGAAGAGCGAGTCGCGGGTATCGGCTCCCTCGAAAGCGGCCCCGGCGTCGACGAAGTCCTGCCGATCCTCGCGCCGTACAAACTCGCCAGCCGCGAGTTGAAGCCAGACCCCACCGTCGTCACCGCCGGCAGCCTCACCGTCGGCGGCAGCCACATCGGCGTCATCGCCGGGCCGTGCTCCGTCGAAACCGAAAAGCAGATTTGTGAGACGGCCGTCGCCGTCAAGAAGGCCGGCGCCACCGCGCTGCGCGGCGGCGCCTTTAAGCCCCGCACCAGTCCTTACAGCTTCCAGGGTCTTAAAGAAGACGGCCTCAAGCTCCTCGCGTCGGCGCGCGATCGGACCGGCCTCGCGATCGTCACCGAAGTCGTCGCCTCCGAAGACGTCGATCTCGTCTCCGAATACGCCGACATGCTCCAAATCGGCGCCCGCAATATGCAAAACTACCGCCTGCTCGAAGCCGCCGGCAAGTCGCCGCGACCGGTGCTGCTCAAACGCGGCCCCAGCGCCACCGTCGACGAATGGCTACTCGCCGCCGAGTACATCCTCGACGCCGGCAACCCCAACGTCATGCTCTGCGAACGCGGCATCCGCACCTTCGAAGCCCACACCCGCTTCACGCTGCCGTTGGCGACCGTGCCTTACGCGCAGGCGAAAACGCACCTGCCGATCGTCATCGACCCCAGCCACGGCACGGGCCACACCCACCTGGTCACCTCCATGGCCAGAGCCGCCATCGCCGCCGGCGCCGATGGCATCATCGTCGAGGTCCACCCCAACCCCGACAAGGCGATGAGCGACGGTTACCAGTCGATGAACTTCCCGCAGTTCCAGGAAATGATGCACCAATGCCGAAGGATTGCCGCGGCGATGGATCGCGAGCTGGGATAAGTCGACCGGACCCCTGCCTCTAAGGCCGCTGCCGCAAACCCCTTGACAGCCCCCGTACTATTTAGACCCCTGCCGGGCCCGAATGGATACGCCGATCATGGGATATGCAATGTCGTCCGACTCAATTCCAACGCACCACTT
>JBGSYU010000029.1:0-6575 GCA_041750715.1 Lacipirellula sp. | reverse complement strand
ACCGCTCGAGCGTTGAAGGGGCGTAGGTGCGGCTGCTTTTCTAGCAACTGCAAAATGAGGTGCTCCAACCACTCCGGGCACTCGATGCCCTGCTCGCGCAAACCGCGGGGAACGGCATGGAGATGCTGGTCCCAGATCTGCGCAAAATTCGCGCCGGCGAACGGCGGCTTCCCGGCGAGCATTTCGTACCCGACGCATCCTAGCGAATACAGGTCCGCCGAACCGGTGAGCTTGCGATCGGCGCAGATTTGCTCCGGCGACATGTACGCAAACGTGCCCACGGCTTTTTCGGGATCGGCCCCCTCGGGTTCGTGCGTATCGCGAGCGATGCCAAAGTCGCCGAGCACCAGCCGTCCGTCCTCGCCGAAAAACAGGTTCGTCGGTTTTAGGTCGCGGTGGATGATGCCGTGGTTGTGCGCGTGCTGCAAGGCGGCGGCGATTTGCGACGTCAGCAGCGCCGCCAGCGGCCAGGAAAGCGAACCGCGCTTCAGCAGGCGATCGCGAAGCGAGCCTCGACTTAGCAGCTCCATGGCGAAGAAGTACTGGCCATCCATCATCCCGCCGCCGTAGTGCCGAACGATGTGCGGATGGTTAAGCCGCTCCATGATGACGATCTCGCGCTGAAACCGCGCGACCATTTCGCAGTCGTGCGCGACCGTGGGATGCAGGATTTTGACCGCGACGGGCGAAGCGACGTCGTCGCTGTCGGCGCGATAGACAGTCCCCATCCTGCCGACGCCCAACGGCTCCTTCAGCCGGAACGTGGCGGCGGTTGGAATAAACTTCAGACGCCCGGCGTGGGGCGAAGGCGGCGAAACGTCATCGGGCGTCGAATCCATATTCACCTAACGATACACCACCCCTGGCGTCGCCCGAAATGCCCAGGACCGGCGCAAATGGCGCCGCACGAGCAGGCAACGACGCCGCTAGCGGCTTAGCGCCAACGAGTGTACGATACCTCGCAAATGCAGTTAGCAAAGCAGTTTGCGACACAGGCGGTCTGCCAGCGGTCGATTGGCGCCGTCCTTGCGTTAGCGTTTCCGACCCAAGGTACGCGCCGCTGGCTGCGAACTTTGGGGTGCGATGCTCCTGGCGGAAGCATCCCCTCTCTGCCGGACGCCTTCCGAGCCGCGACGGCGGACGTAGGTCGCAGTGCGGTCGCTTCCGCCGGGCTGAACTACTGCATAGCCTGAAAAGCCGTCACCCAGAGTGCAAGCGGTCACCCTGAGGTACTCCGAAGGGTCTGGCCAGATTCTTCGGCGTACCTCAGAATGACCGCTGCGCTGGTCGAAACGATCGACGCCGAACTTGGATCAATGCCGTCGTCAACGCAGACGCCCCAGCAGCGTCCGGATTCGATGACGTCCCCAACGTGGCTGGATGCCCGACAAAATCCGTTTCCCCGTCAACTTGAGGAGCGAGTCTAGGACAATGGCTTACAAACTTGAATATCTATGGTTGGACGGCTGCAAGCCTGAGGCCAGCATCCGCAGCAAGACGAAGATCGTCGACAGCGAGCCGAAAAAGGTCGAGGACTGCCCGGGCTGGAACTTCGACGGCTCGAGCACCCAACAGGCGGAAGGCCATTCGTCGGATTGCCTGCTCAAAGCCGTTCGTATCGTGAAGGATCCGTGCCGCAAGAACGCCTCGCTGGTGATGGCCGAGGTGCTGTCGCCGGACGGATCGGTCCACCCCAGCAACATTCGCGGCACGTTCGAGGACGACTCCGATCTGTGGCTCGGCTTCGAGCAAGAATACACGCTCATGCAGGACGGCAAGCCGCTGGGCTTCCCCAAGGACGGCTACCCCGGTCCGCAGGGGCCGTATTACTGCTCCGTGGGCATCAAGAATTGCGTGGGGCGCCAGTTGGTCGAGGATCACCTGGACGCCTGCCTCGAAGCCGGTCTCTCGGTCACCGGCATCAACGCCGAGGTGATGAAGGGCCAGTGGGAATATCAACTGTTCGGCAAGGGCGCCAAGAAGGCCTGCGACGACCTGTGGATCTCTCGCTACTTGCTGCAACGCTGTGCGGAGAAGTACGACATCGTCGTCGAACTGCACCCGAAGCCGGTGAAGGGCGACTGGAACGGCAGCGGCATGCACACGAATTTCTCGAACACGCCCATTCGCGAAAAGGGCGGCGAGGACTTCATCAAGGGCATCTGCGAAAAGTTCCGCACGCAACACACCGAGCACATCGCCGTGTACGGCTCGGACAACGACCAACGGCTCACCGGTCTGCACGAAACGCAATCCATCAACAAGTTCAGCTACGGCGTGAGCGATCGCGGCTCGTCGATCCGCATCCCGATCGTCACCGCCCAGAACGGCTGGAAGGGCTACCTCGAAGATCGTCGCCCGGCGTCGAACGCCGATCCGTACAAGGTGACGGCCCGGATTCTATCGACGTTGCGTTCCTAACTCGTAAAGCCGGCGATGGTATCGCCGGAATGTGCGCCAAGACCGGCAATGCCATCGCCGGCTTTGTGAATAATTAACCCCGCTTCGCCCCAGTGGCGAAGCGGGGTTTTCTTTTGTATTGTGTGGGCGAACGTGCATGGTCGCCGCGGCGCGCTCCGCTATCGCGTCGCGGCTAACTCTGATGTCTGAGATGCAATCACGCCCGTTAGCCGCGACGCGATAGCGGAGCGCGTGCCCGCCACCCTCGGAAAGGAACTCGCATGATGACTCCCCAAGACGTTCTCGCCCTGTGCCGCGAACGCGGCGTGAAAGCCGTGGACCTCCGCTTCATGGACTTTCCCGGACTGTGGCAGCACTTCACGATCCCCGTGAGCAAGCTCGAGATGGAAGTGTTCGAGGACGGCCTGGGTTTCGACGGCTCCAGCATCCGGGGCTGGCAGGCGATTAACGAGAGCGACATGCTGCTGGTGCCGCAGCCGGAGACGGCGATCATCGATCCGTTTTGCCAGCTCCCCACGCTCTCGATGATCTGCAACATTCAGGACCCGATCACCCGCGAAGACTACTCGCGCGATCCGCGAAACGTCGCCCGCAAAGCCGTCAACTACCTCAAGAGCACCGGAGTGGCCGATACGTGCTACATCGGCCCCGAGGCCGAATTCTTCATCTTCGACGACGTGCGGTTCGATCAAACGCCCAACAGCGGCTTCTACTTTCTCGACAGCGTCGAGGGCGAGTGGAATCGCGGCACGGACGAAGGGCCGAACCTGGGCTACAAGCTGCGGCACAAGGAGGGCTACTTTCCCGTGCCGCCGGCGGACCAGCTCATGGACGTCCGCAACGAAATGATGCAAACGATGATCGACTGCGGCATGGACGTCGAGGCGCAGCACCACGAGGTGGCGACCGCCGGCCAGTCGGAGATCGACCTGAAGTACAACGACCTGGTGACGATGGCCGACAGCATGTGCATGTACAAATACATCATCAAGAACGTCGCCCGTCGGCACGGCAAGACTGTCACCTTCATGCCCAAACCGCTGTTCAGCGACAACGGCTCCGGCATGCACACGCACATTTCGTTCTGGAAGGGCGACCACCCGTTGTTCGCGGGCAACGGCTATGCCGGCCTTAGCGATGAAGCGATCTACGCCATCGGCGGCATTCTAAGGCACGCACCGGCGATCCTCGCGTTCGCCTGTCCGACGACCAACAGCTACAAGCGGCTGGTCCCCGGCTTCGAAGCCCCGGTGAATCTGGCGTATTCGCAGCGAAATCGTTCGGCCGCGTGCCGCATTCCGATGTACAGCCCAAGCCCTAAGGCGAAGCGGATCGAGTTTCGCTGCCCCGATCCCAGCAGCAACCCGTACCTGGCGTTCTCCGCGCTGATGATGGCGGCGCTCGACGGCATTCAGAACAAAATCCACCCGGGCGATCCGCTCGACAAGGACATCTACGATCTGGAGCCCGAGGAACTGGCGAAGGTGCCGACGACGCCGGGTTCGCTAGCCGAGTCGCTCGACGCGCTGGCCAAGGACCACGAGTTCCTGCTCCGCGGCGACGTGTTCACCCGCGACGTGATCAACACGTGGATTTGGTACAAGAAGAAGAACGAGGTGCAGGCCCTGGCGCTACGGCCGCATCCGTATGAGTTCTGCTTGTACTACGATATTTAGGTAAAATGCACGCGTGAATGCCGCGTTTGATCCCTCGACTTGGAAACGTCCCATGGGCTTCGATGAACTCTTATCAGCCGCGAACCTCCTTCCGCCGCTGGACCGATTGCGACTGAGCGACCTGCTGCGGGACACCGTGCCGTTGGAAGAATGGCCGCCGCTCTCTGAGGACTGGGTGCGCGAAATAAAGCGCCGATCGGACGAGTACGATGCGGGACGCATGACAGCGGCCTCGTGGGCGGAAGTTCGCTTGCGCACTCGTCGTGAGGCGGGGTTGGATGGCTGAGCCGATCGTCTCCGCCGCGGCCGAGGCAGATTATTTTGAAGCGTTGGTTTGGTACGGAAAACGAAGCCAGCGGGCGGCGGAAGGATTTGAAGCCCAGTTCGAGAACGCCCTGGCGCAAATTGCGGCCGCTCCCATGCGTTTCGCGCTCTGCGATGAGCGGCATCGCCGCTTCCTATTGCGCCGCTATCCGTACCAAGTCGTCTATCGCATTGAAGGCGACAGGCATTGTCGTCATCGCGGTGGCACATGCTAAGCGCAAGCCGCTCTTTTGGAAGCGACGTTAACGCCTATCGACTATCTGCACGGGCAGCAGTGGCGCCCGGCGAACTAGAAGGGCGACGGGTGCGAGCACCCCCGCCCGGCGCGGCTACTCGACTATCCTCGCGAGGCGAATGAAGCGAACGCGCCGACCGCCACGAATATGATGCCCGCCCATTGGAGCATTCGAGCGGAATTCTTTGGCCCATCGCGTTTCGATTCGAATTCTTCGCGAAGCTGGGTCAGCTCATCGCTCGCTTGCTTGTACTCCGCCTCAATTACACTTGGGGCGCGGCCATGCATGCTAGGCCGGCGCTGGGCCGCATCCAGTTCGCCGCCCAATTTGTGAGCCTTAACGCTGAGATCGCTCATGCGGTTGTTCTTTTCGACCGTCCACGAACGCGATGCGGGAAACAAAATGGCCCACAGCAGGCTTCCCGCCAGCAAGGCGATTCCTAGCCCGATGGCGGTGATCGTTAACGCTTTCATAATACCTCAAGCGACGAATCTGGGCGCCGGGGCGCTGGCAAACTTAACGCACGCCAGTTAATTACTATTTACTGTGCCGTCATCTACGCAGACCATGAGCGCCAGCGTTTGCGGATTGATCTCATCCGCCAAGAAAGTCACGCTTCCATCGACATGCGTGGCAATGACGCCACCGGTGTGAGAGCTTCTCGGCGCGGCCGATTCGAAGTTATCCGAACCCACCGGCGAGCACGGCATGCCTTCCAATGCGGAAGCCGCCTTGGCATCGTCGGGGCAATTTCTAATCCAATCTGCGTTGAAGCGTCCCGCTCCCAGATTGGGAACTTGCGCACGTTCGCCGGCCGCGACCGTAGCGACCGGGATATAGGGAGCGCCAGGATCGAGCGTGGCCGACGTGCAGCTAGAGTTGATTCCTAAAGGCTCGCTGTGCATATCCATCGCGAGCAGTGTCGTGCCAACCCAGGCGAGCGCCCAGGCGCCGCGCTGATCGCCCTCCTCGTCCCGCGTACGAACTTCGGTGAGCATCAGCGTATTGGTCGTGCCGTCGCTAATGCGGCGCTGTTCCAATCCGTTGTTGGCGATCGCCCCCGACCACTGAATACAAGTGGCATGTTCGGGGCCCACAAAGCCCGCATAATTGCCTTTGCCGTAGGTGCGGGTGCCGCCGTGGCGAAACGTATAAAACCGTCCGAGGGCCGAATCCGACGGGCACAGCAAGATATTCGGCTGCGCTAGTTCGGGAGTTACCCCGCCGGCAACGACGTTCTTGTAGTCGTCGAATTTCGTCTTCAGATTGAACTGGCTGAAGATGGCTTGCTGCTCCATGAACGGAAGCACGTGAACGATCCAGCTCAATTGGTTGCCGTTGCCTGTATACATCGCCCAAAGTTTACCATTAGCTACGACGTCCGCTTGGCTGGCCGGCGGTAGTTTCCCATTGGCATTGTCGTAGTTAATGCAAGCCAAAGCTAGATTCTTCAGGTTGTTCTGGCACGTCATCCGTCGAGCGGCCTCACGCGCCGCTTGAACGGCCGGAAGCAGCAGGGCAATCAGCACGCCAATGATGGCGATGACGACCAGCAATTCGACGAGGGTAAATCCGCGCCGCGCGTGGCGCCCGGCGGACCGGGGTGAATTACGGCGAAGCATGGCGGATTGAGTCCTTATTTACGATGGGCAAGATTTGCCGCCGAAGGAGAGGCGAGCTCGGTGTTGCGAACGACGATGCAGAAGCAACCTAAAGATTGCCGGAAACTCGCCGCTTAAACCTCAACTCGTGCCTGGGACTATTCATTGTACTAGGATGTGCAACCTCGCAAAGTGCGCGGACGCGCACTTGATTCTACCTAACACGCAACTCGGCGCATGCTCGACTCCGCGCACGAGTTTCTCCGTAATGCGTATCGCCGCGCGGTTCATGTTCCGTTAGCCGCGACCCGGCAGGG
>JBGSYU010000028.1:0-6520 GCA_041750715.1 Lacipirellula sp. | reverse complement strand
GCCGACGGCCGCCCGCGCTGAACTTGCCTCACTCGCTGGCATTTCTTAACATCCGCCCCCCTGCCGCCTTCGTTTAGCCGCGTCTCGCGGGGGAGCGCGCGGAGGCCGCAGGCTCGTCCCCCCATTCGTCCAACGTACGTCAAGGATTCGCGTCCGCCCATGCCCTTGTCGACCGCCCGCCGTCGAACGCGAATGCCGAGCGCCACATGGCTGCTCGTGGCTGCATGCCTCCACGCCGGTTGCGCCGCGCCCTTGTCGACCAGTTACCTCCACGGCCCCGGCAAGCAAGACGCCAAGGTCGAGCCGGAGGCCAACGCCGTCGAGCCCGCCGACAATCCGCGTTCGGCCGCACTGCGCAAAGCCACCGCCGCGGCGCCGCAAACCTCCGAGCAAGCCCTCGCCGGCGTCCTCGACGAGCTGCATCAAATCCGCGCCATCGACGCCGAGGCGGAAGCGCAACTGATGGCCGACCTGGAACAAGCCAAGCCTGAAGACTACGCGATGATCGTCACCGTGTTCCGCAACGCGCTGGCTTATCGCCAACAGCTCGCCGAGCGGCAACGACGTGCAGCCGATGAAAACGCGCTCATCGCCGCCGGCGACGACTCGTTGCCGCCATTGCCGTCGCAACAAACCATCGGGACGGATCGCGAAAGCACCCAACGCGCCTCCGCCGTCCAAGCGTCGCTGGCCTCGGCCAGAAGCGAGCGAGCCGCCCGAAAAGAACGTCGCTCCATCCATGCGTCGGCGACGAGGAAAGCGGACGCGAATCGTTACGCCGTCGTCGAACCGGCGTCGGCGCTGCGGCCCAGTGTTCCGGCGGAAACGCTCGCCCTCCGCCCTACCCCGATGGCAACGGCCCTAACGCCCGTCGAGTTGCCGTCGGAACCTTACGTCCCCGAGCAAACTGCGATCGCGTCCGACCAAAACTCATCTCGGCGCACTGCCGACGTCGTCCTCGCGACCGCGACCGCACCGGGCGACTGGCACGCGGAACTCGAAGCGTCGATCGCCAATCTCCAGCGAACGGTTAGTCCTAAGCCGACGAGCGTGGCCGAACTTCACGACCACATGCGTCTCCGCACACTGCAATTACTGGCCGGCCGCGAGGAAGAAGCCTACCGCGCGGTCCCCGGCGCCTCGCCCGATCAGCAGGACTACTGGTCGAAGCAACTGTTCGCCATGTCGGCCTACCTCGACGGCGGCGGCAAGCTCGACGACAAGCAGCGGGCCGCCGCGGCGCTGGGCGCCCTCGACGAAGCGCGGGCCAAGCTCTCCGAACTCGCCACCCTACAGATCCGCAACGCCGCGTTCGTCGCCTCGGTCGACGGCTTTGGCGCCTACGAGCCGAGCAAGGCGAAATCGTTTCAGCCGGGGCAGAAAGTCACGCTGTACGCCGAGGTCGAGAACTTTCGTAGCAGCGCGACTGAGGACGGGCATTACACGTCGCTCGCCACCAGCTACCAGGTGCTCGACAAGACCGGCCGCCGCGTCGACGGCAAGCAATTCCCCGACGTGGCCGATAAGTGCCGCAACCGCCGTCGCGACTTTCACATGCAATACGAGTTCCCGCTGCCGACGCGCATCTACCCCGGCGAGTACGAGCTGGAGCTGACGATCACCGACCACAACTCCGGCAAGATCGGGCAAACGACGCTGCCCTTCGAAATCGCCGGCGATAAATAGGCGCGAGCGCCGGTCGCGTAGAGCCCGACGCGCTAGCAATGGCGTGCGGTTTGCTTCGTTGCGCCCTTGCTACCGCGTCGGGCTTTCTCACGACTCGCGGCAAACGCCCACAAATCGCATCTTCCCTCGCTCGAACGCCCACTGCTCCGCGCGGAAGTACTGCTCGAAGATCGACCGCACGAGCTCCGGCGAGGTCAGCCACCGCTCGTACGTCTCGCGCTCATGCTCGACCATCGTGGCGAACGCATCGACGCGATCGAGCACTTTGCGTAACGGGGAAAACGACGCCGCGTGAGCCAGTTGCAGAAACGGCGTCAGCCACGGCTCGATCGCCACGAACCGGCCGCCATCTACCAGCACGCGGCGAACTTCACTGAGCACCTGCGGCAAGTCCCGCTCGACGTCGGGCAGATGATGCAGCCCGCCCTGCACGATGAGCACGTCCTTGCTTCCGTCCGCCCACGGCAGCGACCGGCAGTCGCCAACCGTCACTCGACCCGGCCCTTCGTACAACGCGGCCAACGTCGGCGAAAGGTCGATCCCTTCAACGTCGCTAAACCCCAACCGCGCCAGCGCGTGCATGCCGTTGCCGCGGCCGCAAAACAACTCGCCGACGCGCGCCGTGCGGTTCCACTTGTCGGCGCCAAGCCCGCGGAGCCGCTTGATAAACTTCGCAATCTCTTCATCCGGCGTTTCAAAACGGCGATACGCCTCCTCCCATACGGAGGAAGACGGCGTGACGGGACTGCTATCGATAAACGTCAGCATGAGGTTCATTACCGAAGGGAGTGAATCGCCGAGCGGCAGTCATCCAAAAAATAGCTCGGTCCGATGACTCGATTCGCGGTTTACACCGCGACGATCTGCCCGTCCCTGCCGCCCGCGGTCGATCTAGCGCGAATGTGCCGGTCGTGGAGACGCTGCGCCCTGGAAGTTCATCCTACGGCTCAACACGGTGCAGCCCCATCTCCTCCTGCACGCGGCGGGTGACCTCGCGCACCCGCTCCGGATCGGCTCCCACCTCGCGCAGCAGCAGCACCGCCAGCCCCAGCGCCGTCTCCGCCTCCTCGATGCAGATTTGCGTTGCGCCCACCTCCTCGAGCCATGCCCGCTCCTTGAGATACCGCGCCCTGACGAACACTTTTAGCTCGGGATTCAAATCCTTCGCGGTGAGCACCACCAGCGTCCGCACCAGGACGTCGGGCACGGTCACCAACAGGTACTTCGCGTTGGGAAGCCCCGCGGCTTCCAGAATGTCTTGCCGCGTCGCGTCGCCGTAGATTCCTAGCTCGCCCGCCGACGCCAAGTCGCGAATCGTGTCGAGATTTAAGTCGATCACCACTGTTTGCACGTTGAAGTCGCGCAGCAGCCGCGCCGCCGTCTGCCCTACAGGCCCGTAGCCTACGATCACCGCCCGCTTTGGCGGCACGACTTTTTCATCCGCGCTGCCCGCGAGTTGCTCTCTCATGTGCCGATTTAGCTCCACGCCGCCGGCGTCTGACCGCGCCGTGAGCCGCCGCCACAGCCCCGGCTGGCCGCGCAGCCACGCTTCCAGCGGTTCGATGCAGCGAAACAACAGCGGATTGACCGTGATCGACAGAATCGCGCACGCCACTAGCAAACTTCGCCCCGTCGGTGCGAGCAGGTCGAGATTCACCGCTTCGGCAGCCAACAGAAACGAAAACTCGCCGACCTGCGCCAGCGCAATCGCAATCGTGATCGCACTGCTAAACGAGTACCGCAGCAGCCACACGATGACAAAAGCCGTCAGCGGCTTGGCGATCAAGGTGATGGCCAGCAGCAGCGACAGCAGCAACTTCTGCTCCAGCACCACGTGGTAATCGAACAACATGCCGACCGACACGAAAAATAAGACGGCGAACGCGTCTCGCATCGGCAAGGCGTCTGCCGCCGCTTGGTGGCTCACCTCCGTCTGCCCCACCACTATGCCGGCGAGAAAGGCCCCTAGCGCCATCGACACGCCAAAAAAGTACGTCGAGCCCACCGCGATCGACAACGCCAGCGCTAACACGGCCAGCGTGAACAACTCCCGCGACCGCGTTCGCGCCACCTGGGCCAGCAGCCAGGGAATCGCGCGCTTACCGCTGCCCAGCACAATCGCGGCGAGCACCGCAATGCGAAGCACCGCCATGGCTAGCGCCATCACAATGCTCTGCCCGCCAGCGCCGTCCTGCGCCAGAATACTCGCCACCGCCGGCAGCGCCACCAGCACCAGTACCGTAAAGATGTCTTCTACGATCAGCCAGCCGACTGCGATATGCCCCTGCGACGTATGCAGCAGGTCGTTATCGGTCAGTACGCGAATCAGCACGACCGTGCTCGCCACCGAAATGGCGATGCCGATGATCGCGCCCTGCGTCAAGCCAAAGTTGGCCGCCAAGGAGGCCAGCGTCCCCAACAGCGTCGCGACGGCAATCTGCCCCACGGCGCCGGGCAGCGCGATCTTTCGGACGACCCACAGGTCCTTCAGGTGGAAGTGCAGCCCCACGCCGAACATCAAGAGCACGACGCCGATTTCGGCGAACTGCCCAGCCATCTCGACGTCGCCGGCAAACCCAGGCGTCGTGGGCCCCAGCAGAATGCCAGCCAGCAAGTAGCCCACGATCGGCGACAGCCGCAAACGTTCCGTGATGAACCCTAACACCAGCGCCGCCACAAGGCTGACGGTCAGATTCACAAGCAGCGCAATATCGTGCATCGCCAAGATTGTAGCAAAACAAATAGCCCGGCCATCCTGGCCGGACGTGTTTACCCGGGGCTATCTGTGCGCCCGTAGGAAAACTGTAAAGTCCAGAAGCTGTCACTCTGAGGTACTCCGAAGAGTCTGGCCAGATTCTTCGGAGTACCTCAGAATGACCGTGTGCGCGGGACTTTGCAGTTGTCCTGTGTGCGCCCCCGCCGAACTTGCCAGCCGCGGAGTGATCGCCACAATAGAGACACTCCTGCACACCTCTCGTACTATCCACCGGAGCCCACGCACCATGAGCCGCACGCCGCCCCCCTCTCGACGCCAGTTCCTCACTAAGTCTGCGGCTGTTGCCGGCGGCGCACTCGCAACGCCCTACATCTTCACAGCCGCGGCCGCAGCTCAAGAGATCGCCCAGACCGATCGCCCCGTCATCGCGCTCATCGGCTGTGGCGGACAGGGCCGCGGGATCATGGGCTGGGCCATGCAGCACGCCGACGTGGCCGCGGTATGCGACGTCGATGCCAACCGCGTACGCGACGCTCAGCAGGCTGCCGGTGGCAAGGCCGAAATGACGGACGAATACCGCCGCATTCTCGACCGCCAGGATGTGAACGCCGTCCTCATCGCAACCCCCGACCACTGGCATACGAAAATCGCCATCGAGGCGATGCTCGCCGGTAAAGACGTGTACTGCGAAAAGCCGCTCACGCTCACCATCGACGAAGGTATCAAGCTCTGCGAGGTCGCCAAGAAGACCGGCGCCGTGTTCCAGGTCGGCACGCAGCAGCGTTCCGACGAAAGCCTCCGCTTCTTGCAAGCCGCCGCGCTGGTCCGCAGCGGCCGGCTCGGCCGTGTCAAGCAGGTGACCTGCGCGATCGGCTCCGCCGACAGTTCCGACGCCATCCCCGTCGTCTCCCCGCCGCCGGAGCTCAACTGGGAACGCTGGCTCGGCCAAGCCCCGCTCGTCGAGTACCGCTCTCAAGCCAACCCGCCCAAGTCGCGCTGCCACTACGAGTTCCGCTGGTGGTACGAATATTCCGGCGGCAAGCTCACCGATTGGGGCGCCCACCATGTCGACATCGCCGTCTGGGCGCTAGAGCTGTTCAACACGGGCCCGTCCGCCGTTCGCGTCGTCACATCGAAACACCCCACGCCGATGAAGGACGGCTACCCCACGCTCGACGATCGCTACAACACCGCCACAGAATTTCTGATCGAAGCCGACTACCCGGAAACCAAGCTCGTCATCCGCCACGATACCGATAACGGCGTCCTCTTCGAAGGCGAACTGGGCCGGATCTTCGTCAACCGCGAACGGCTCACCGGCAAGCCTGTCGAAGAGCTTGCCGAGAACCCGCTCCCGGAAGATGCGCTCGTTGAAGTCTACAAGGGCAAACCGTTAACCAACCACATGCAGAACTTCTTCGACTGCTTGAAGTCGCGCGAGGAGCCGATCTCCGACGTCTTCTCGCATCACCGCGCCCTCTCGACGTGCCACTTGGCGAATATCGCGCTGCGGCTCGATCGCGAAATCAAGTGGGATTCGGAAAAACAGGCCGTCATCGGCGACGACCAGGCTCAGTCCTTCGTCAGCCGCGAGCAACGCAAGGGTTATGAAATCGTCGTATGAAATCCCCCTCCCTTGAAGGGAGGGGCTAGGGGAGAGATTACTCGCTCGCTGTTGCATCTCGGTTCTGCATGTATTCGGTCCGAAAAACCCCTCACCTAACCTCTCCCCCCAGGGGAGAGGGCCACTCGACACTGCCATAACCCATTCTCGCCGCTGATGCGTATGATTACAGCATGATCGCGTCGATGTGGCACATCTTGCTCGAGTTGGCCCCCTGGCTGGTCGGCGGCGTCGCCGTCGCCGGCGCCCTCCACGCGCTGCTGCCGGCCGACTTCATGCGTCGTCACCTCTCCGGCCGCTGGAGCGTTCTCAAGGCCGCGCTCATCGGCGTGCCGCTGCCGCTCTGCTCCTGCGCCGTGATCCCCGTCGGCCTGGGCCTCAAACGCCAAGGCGCCACCAGCGGCGCATCGGTCGCGTTCCTCATCAGTACGCCGCAGACCGGCGTCGATTCGATCCTGGTTAGCGGCGCTATGTTGGGATTACCGTTCGCGCTG
>JBGSYU010000027.1:0-5423 GCA_041750715.1 Lacipirellula sp. | reverse complement strand
CGCCTCGATAGCGGCCTTCAGCTCGGGTTGGTTGCCTTTGACGACCAGCAGATAGTCGCCGCCCGAATCGACGATCTGCCGGCACAAATCGCGTTGGCAGAACATCGCGTCGCCGGTGATCAGCCGCCCTTCCAGGACGACCCCTTTCAAGAAGTCCAGCGCCGCCTTGGCCTCGTTGGTCGTCGGGTCGACCGCCTGTTGCCCCAGGACGCCGCCGACGGCTTGATCGAAGAGACTCAGCAGATGGACGTTCCGCTGGTGGGCCGAGAGGGTGTTGCAGAGCGTCTTGCCGTCGAGCGAGTCGCCTTGGAGGTCTTCCGGCAGCGGCTGCTCCAGCACCGCTTGCATCCACTCGCGCAGCACGGCTTCCAAGACTTCCGGATCGAGCGCCAACAGCAGATTGCGAAAGCTATTGGCGCAGGGAGGTCGCCGCTGGAAGCCGAGCCACGGCCCGAGCGTCGCATGTTGAGCGCGCGCCCACTGGGCGATGGCCTTGTAGCCTCGCGCCCCCGTTAGAATACCGCAGACGATCGCAGCCAGCATGGCCGCTAAAGGATGGCGCCGTCCCTTGCGCCCGCGCGGATCGGGAATCGCCGCCAGCAAGGCCAGCAGATTCCCCGCTACGCGGGAACTCTCCACAAATCACCTCCGCGCTGAGAGAAAAGAGCCAACTCCGTTCATACGCTCAAGCCCCAACGCCGGTTCGATTTAAGAAAACTGATCGGCCCTGCGTCGACGTCGAATTTCCTTGACAGGCATGTTGGGACGGGTTAATAGAGATAAGTAGCTAATTTGAGCCCAAGTATGGTTGCCGCCTGGGGTCTCTTGCGAATCCAATGTCCATACGGGCGATTCGCGCCTGCCGGAAGTACGCGTTTACTCGCATTTATTGAGGTCATAGCATAATGATCGTAGAATTGGCTCGACGCCCACTGCAAGCTTGCGCGGCCATTGTGTTCTTTACGGTGGCGCCATCCATCGCACTCTCGGCACTGGCCAGCTTGAGCGACTGGACGGGCAACCGAAACACCGAAGCGACGAACGACTACTCGGTGCTCTCGCCCACCTCTGTTGGCGGAACGTTCCAATCGCGTAAAAGCCCGGCCCCAATCTCCCCCTTCTTTGTCGAGAACTGGCATCTTCGCGACGCCAGTTTGCAAGGCGGCCCGCTGGGCTTCGACGACGCCCTGTCGATGTCAGGCCGGATCACGATCGCCAACCCCAGCAGCGCCGACCCGAGTTGGTTCTTTGGATGGTACTCTAGCACCGACTATCGGTTCCGGCTGGGCTTCGCGGCGGTGCAGGCGGTTAACATGCCGCCCAACGCGATTCGTATGCAGATCGTGCGCGGCAACGGCGGCGCGGCCACGGCGCTCAATCTTACCAACGATGGAACGAGCTCGGCGCTGAAGGCCGTCACGCCCGACGGCACGTACGATTTCACGTTCAATTACACGCCGGGCGCAAGCAACAACCTCACCGCTCACATCGATCCCACCGGCACGGACTGGCGGCGCGTCAATCAAACCGTGAATCTCGCCACGCCCAACGTCTTCGATCGTTTCGGATTTCTGCAAATCGGCTCGGCGCCGTCCGGGAATACCGTGCTCGATGCCGCGACCATTCAGATGATCGTCAGCGACTTGAACTACACGGGGGAAACCCAAACGCCCGAGCCGCCGGCGTCGACGCTGGCAATGTGTTGCCTGATCGCGACGCTCTGCCGAAGGAGCAGGAACGAGGGCTGAGGCGTGCCGCGTCCTGGCATTTAACTTGTCGCAAAGGACGCAAAGTTAGAAGCAGTGTGTCAGATTTCAACCTGGCGGGAGCTGGCCTTGCATGGGGAAGTCTGTCACGCCAACGACGCCGTGCAGGAGCATACCCAAGGTCGTGCAGCTTCGTGCATTGCGAAAGCTCCTGCGGCGTTGGGGTGAGCGAGCCGTCATCTGCGTCCTCGCCCTCGGCATGGCGTCTCTGTTCGCCTCGGCGGCTCGCGGCGCCGAGCAGGGCTTCAGTTTCAGCGGCGATCTGACCTATGAAGACCCCGCCTACGGGATCGACGTGCCGGTCGACAGCGACGTCATCGCGCGGCTGGTTTACGAATCGACGACGGCGGCCGAATACGATCTCGGGCCGTGCGACTGCGCCAGCTATCGCCAGCGAATTTACAACGGCTTTTCCGCCACCTTCGGGCCGCTCACCGTTCGAGCGGACGAGTACGAAGTTGAAGTGGCGAATAACTTTGCGTTTGACCACGGCGCCGATTACGTCCGCATCGTTTTTTCAAGCACGTACTTCCAGCCGTTTGAAACGTCGCTCGCAGTTAACGGCGTTCCTCAAGCAGCGGGCCTGCTGGAGATTTTCCTCAAGGATCCTACCGGCTCCCTGCTGCAAGGGAATTCGCTGCCGGATCCTGCCGTGCTGAGTGGATTCCCGCTGCGTAATATTTATCTGAAGGATGCGCCGCCCGAGGCCGTCTTCGACCTTGTGGCAGGACTGAATCCTCCGGAGCCGCTGGCGCTGACGGTCGGCGACTTCGATTTCGACGTCGACGTCGACGGCTCGGACTTTTTGATCTGGCAGCGCGAAGTCGGCGCCACCCTGCCTTCGCCGGCCGACGCCACGCGAAACGCCGTCGTCGACGCGGCCGATTTGGCCCTGTGGCAGGAGAATTTCGGGGAGGCTCCGAGTAGTTCGTCGACGAAGATCTCCATCGCCGAGCCTGCGGCAGTCACGTTGGTACTTCCGTTGCTCGTCCTGGGGATGATCGTTCGTCGCACGCTCGGGTGCCATGCCCACGACCACGTGGGCATGAGAGCCCTCGAAAAGGCATGGCCACGTCGGGGCGCCTCCGTGGCCATGGCACCCGCGCGGAGGTGATATGCGGCATCGGTTTGGCAGGGGGGCCTTCACGCTCATCGAGCTGTTGGTCGTGATCGCGATCATCAGCGTGCTGGTTGCGCTGTTGCTGCCTGCCGTGCAGGCGGCCCGGGAGGCGGCCCGACGCTCCGCATGCTCGAACAATCTCAAGCAGATCGCGCTGGCCGCGCTGGGCGTCGAAGCTCGCCGCGGGGCGCTGCCCATTGGAGCCAGTAGCGACGGCTCGCCGGGCACAACGAACGCCTCCTACGGCCTGTCGTGGTGGGTCGATCTTTTGCCCCATCTGGAGCAGCAAGCGGTCTACGACCGCCTCGATCGGCGCGGCCCGAACAGCGGGCTGCCCCTGCTGCACGCCAAGAATGGCAAGGCCGTCACCGGCCTGGTGCTGCCCGTCTTGCGTTGCCCCTCCACTCCCTTGCCGACCGTGCGGCCGGTGGGCGTGTTTCAGATGATGACGCCCTCTTACGTCGGCATCGCCGGCGCGACGAGCCACGACGGCTTTGGTGAAGCGCGGGTCAATACGTGTTGCGGCGGGCTGAACAACGGCGAAATCTCCGCCGGCGGGCTGCTCATCAGCAATCGGGCCGTGACGTTTGCCGAGGCCACCGACGGCGTCTCCCACACGCTGCTCGCCGGAGAGGCGTCGGATTTCGTCTATAACCGCCTGGGACTGGAGCACCGCATCGACGGGGCGTTTCCTAACGGCTGGCTGATAGGAACGGGCGTTCGCGGGACCCCCCCTGTTTATGGGGGGGTCCTGCCGTCCCCCAGTTGGAATATCACCACGCTGCGTTACGCCGTGAACACCGCCGATTACGACCTGCCGGGCGTCTCGAATGACCGCGGGCCGAACAACCCGCTGATCTCGCCGCACCCCGACGGCGCCCACGTGGTGTTCGGGGACGGGTCGGTTCATTTCCTACCCAGCCAAACCGAGGTGCCGGTCCTGAAGCGTCTCGCCACGCGCGATGACGGGGAAGCAATAATCCCCCTCCCTTGAAGGGAGGGGTTAGCAGCCCGTTGAAGTAGTCGGTTTTTGGTGATGCTAGGCGACCAGCGCGAGTAGGTGGTTGGCGGTTGGTTTTTGTCGGTTGGAGCGCGTTGTGGGCATCAGCAGACGCGCGAGTACGGTCAAGGCGTTAAGCAGGGCGAAATACATATCGGCGGCAAGCGCGCCTTCCCCTTGCAGGCTCCTGGCCGTGCCGATTCCGAACAACGCGCGCAGGACGAGGCCCAGGTTGCGCGCCACGGCGGACATCAGGTAACGCTTTCGCACTTTCTCGATCCCGCAGAGCCGCGTTCGCCGACTACCGCCCGTCTCGCAGACGTGGGCGAAACTCCGCTCGACCTTCTCACTCCGCTGGCGCTGCAGCGCGCGTCCTCGCTTTCCCCTCGCTCGGCGGCGGTTGTTGGTCGCCGCTTGGCGCTCTTCTTCCGGCTTGTCTTTCCAATTGCGACGATGCGCGTGCTTGGGCTCGGCAATGTACGTGCGCAGGCCCTCGGTGAATTCCAACTCGGCCAGCGTCTCGTTTTTCGAGTAGCCTTTGTCCGCCACCGCCTCCTCAATCTCCGCGTTGCTCTCGGCCCCAAGCAAGTTGTCTTGGGCTTGGCTGATGCTCGGCCCAAGCGTGTCGACGTCCGCCGCGTTGGCGTGATAAATCTCGGCCGCCAGGATCAGCTCCGTGTCCAGATCGACGACGTGTTCGGCCTTGTAGGCCAGATGCGTGCGGCCGTCCTTCATCTTGGCGATCCGGCTGTCCGGATCGGTTTCACTCCGCCATTCTTGGTTCGAGACCTTCTTATCCTTACGCTGGCGGTCGAAACGGGCAATTTCTTCAGCCGTCGGCTGCTCGCCGTCTTCGATCTGGCCTGCCTCCTGCATCAGACGCCGCACATACTCCTGCCAGTCTTCGCCCGTGTCGCGGCGGACGATGCTCTTCATCGCCGCGTCGGCTTCCAGGGTCGTGGCGTCGACGCCCACCGTCTTGCCTTTCAAGAGGCCCTTGTTGTCCGCCAGCGCGAGCACGAAGCAGAATACTTCCCGATGAACGCTCAGCGGCAGTCGGTCGCGGACTCGCGTCAGGCTCGAATGATCGGGCGTCTCTTCGCCCAGTGGGATACCCAGGAATTCTCGCAAGCTGAGGCTGTCGGCACACCGCCAGGCGACGCCCCGCTGCGAGGAGAGGCCCTCGAAATAGCCCACCAACAGCATCCGGAAGTAGACGCCCGGCGGAATGCCGGGCCGGCCCATCGTGTCGTGATAGTAGGGCTCGCAAAGCTTTTCGGCGAACTCATCGAAACCGGCTTCACGCAGCAGCTTGTTGAGCTTGTCGTAAAACACATGCCCTTCCGACCGCGGCAACTCGTCCACCGCGATCCAAAAGGACGGCTGCGCTTCATTGGTGCGGCGTCCCAAGGCCATCGCTTGATCTCCTCGCCCACGGACAATGCCAAAAAAACCTGTCTCGGACAACGACTTCACAAATCTAGCGCCACACAATCAAATAGGGAAGTCGAACCCAGCCGACTTTCTCAACGGGCTG
>JBGSYU010000026.1:0-2779 GCA_041750715.1 Lacipirellula sp. | reverse complement strand
GGCCCGTGGCAAGGGCGAGCTCAGCGGCGGTTGCATCGGGAAGGTCGAGCAAGCGTCGAATGCCGGCGGCAAGGGCGAGCGCGAGCTGCGTGCCGCCGCCCAGCCCGCGGTGCTGCGGAATTGAGCGTTTGATTCGCACGCGCAGGGCTGGAGGTTTGCCGGGCGCCTCGACCCCTTCGAGTACCTGCCGTGCAAATTCAAGCGCGCGGTGGAAGCCGACGCCCTCGCCCGCCCAATGTGGCGCCGCTTCGAGTTCCACCACCCAACTCGGCGCCGCGATCATCATGCCAAGTCCGCCGAAGCTAAGGCCGGCGGCTTGCTCGAATCGTAGCAGTCCGAAGTGGAGTCGGCTGGGAGTGGAGACGATGACGAGCATGGGGGGCGCTAAGCCGCAAGCGGCCACGGGGGTTATTGTTGGATCGCGTGTTCGACGTACTGGCGGAGGTAATTGAACGCGCGGTGCTCGGCGGCTGCGCCAGTTTTTTGAACGGGCACGGCGAGGCGGTCAAATTCTGCTTGCATTTCGCTTCGGTCAATCAGATGCACGCGCGTGGCGAGGATCGCGGCTTCAACGACGGCGTATTTGGCGCGATTGAACCCGAGGAATTCGCGCCGGACGCCGCGCTCGATTACCCGTGCGACGATGCAAGTTCGTTCGGTGGAATCGTCGAGCGATTCGACCTCGAACGCGTACCAGCGGCACGCATCGGCGAGAACCGCGCTGCGAGGCGGGCGGCCGAGAACGAGCGCCGGCGCCGGAATTGGTTGACCGACGGCGGACTGGGCGAAAAGTTCAACGTCGTCGGTGATATGAAAAACCCCGGCGCCCACGCGCCGCAAGTTTTGGTACGTCGTCGACGTTTGGAACGGCCGCAGCCACAGCCGATCGAGCGAATCGTCGACGATCGGGCCCATCGGCGAGATGTTTACGGAGCGGTCGGCGTTGAGCGTGGTAACCAGGCCTTCAAGGATGCGGCCGTCGGCGCCGAGAACGGGCGAGTTAAGTGCAAATGGCGGGATCATAAGATTAACCACGACGGCACGACGGACACGACGAAGACTCAGAACAATGAAACCGCGGATGAACGCTGATAGACGCTAATAGAGTCGTTGACTTATTCCGTTAGCGTTCATCAGCGGTTTAGCACAGTGCATTTTCGTCGTGTCCGTCGTGTCGTCGTGGTTCAATTTATTGCATGAGATCAAAACGTAAGCGGCTGCTCGGGCGGTGCGTAGGGTGACGCGCAAGGGCTGCGGTTTTCGCTTTCGGCGAGCTTTTCGACATCGGCCGTCACAGTGCAGCCGGCCGATTGCAAGAAATTCGCCAACAGTTGATAACCGTGTTGCGTCAGCGCCGCTTCGGGATGGAATTGTACCCCGAAGAGCGGCTCCGTTTCATGTTCAACTGCCATGATGGCGCCGTCGTCGGCGCGGGCGGTGATCCTCAGTTCTCGCGGCAGGCTCGCTTCTTCGACGATTAGCGAGTGGTACCGGCAGACCGAGAGCGGAGCGGGCACGCCGCCGAACAGTCGATCGGCGGCGTGATCGACCCACGAAGTTTTGCCATGCCGGGGCTCGGCTGCGCGAACTATCTTGCCGCCCAGCGCAACGGCGATCGCCTGATGCCCCAAGCACACGCCGAGCATGGCAACCTCGCCGCCAAGTTCGCGAACGACGTCGACCGAGCAGCCCGCCTCCGCGGGCGTGCAGGGACCTGGCGACAGGATGACGGCGGCGGGTCGCAGTCGGCGAACCTCGCCGGCTGAGGTCGCATCGTTGCGAACGACGAGCGTCTCCTGCCCAAGCCGCTCGAAATAACGGGCGAGGTTATGAACGAAGCTGTCGTAGTTGTCGATTAGGAGGATCAAATCGCTATATCAAGAAAAAGACTAACCAATTTGTCTGCCGTAATTATTTGTCTGCCGTAATTATAAGACGGCCGTCAGCATGCCACGCGCCTTGTGCCAGGTTTCTCGGTACTCGTCGTCGGGGTCGCTTTGGGCGACAATGCCGCCGCCCACTGGGAGTTGCCACCACCCGTTGCCCGCGGTGATCGTTCTAATCAAGATACTAGCGTCCGTCTGGCCGTCAAAGCCGAGGTAGGCCAGCGAGCCGCAGTAGGCGCCGCGGGCGGTGGGCTCTAACTCGGCGATGATTTCCATCGCCCGCACCTTCGGGGCGCCGGTGATCGAGCCGCCGGGAAAGCTCGCCCGCAACAGATCGACCGCGGTTGCGCCGGGTCTCAGTTCGCCGCGAACGACGGAGACGAGATGTTTCACGAAGGCGTACGTCTCCAAGCGGCACAACTGGGCGACGTGGACGCTATCCGCGGTGCAGACGCGCGAGAGGTCGTTGCGCATGAGGTCGACGATCATCACATTCTCGGCGCGGTCCTTTTCGCTCGTCGTTAGCTCGTCGCCGGCGAACAGGTCGGCCTCGGGCAGATGCGAGCGGCCGCGGGTCCCTTTGATCGGCCGCGTTTCGACGTGCCGTTGACGAACGGTGAGAAAGCACTCGGGCGAGGCGCTGCAAATTTGCGAATCGCCCAGGTCGAGGTACCCGGCGTAGGGGGCCGGGTTGCGATCGCGGAGCCGTAGGTAGAGTTCAATGGAGGGCGCCGTCGCCGCGTGGAGCAAACGCTGCGAAAGGTTGACTTGAAAAATGTCGCCGGCGTGGACGTACTCGACGCCGCGGCGGATCATCGCGCGATAGGCGTCGGCGGAAAAGTTGCTGGTAATGCCGGGGATCGGCATCGGGAATTGGGGGGCGAGAGAGCGGG
>JBGSYU010000025.1:0-1678 GCA_041750715.1 Lacipirellula sp. | reverse complement strand
CGCACCGCCGCCTAGCCGCGCCGCGCCGGCGCCAGACCGATGATGAAACCCGACCTCGCCCCCCAGCCCGCGCGTGACGTGGTCGTCGTCAGCGCCACGGACGATGGTTACGCCATGCCCTTGGCGGTGACCATCCGCTCGGCGCTGGAGCGCCTCGGCGTCGACCGCAGGATGCGATTGTTCATTCTGGACGGCGGGCTTAGCGACGAGATGAAGGGCCTCCTCCTGACCTCCTTGAGCGATCCGCGCCTCACGGTCGAGTGGCTCCGGCCCGACGTCGAACTCGTTCGCGATTTGCCCACCAGCGCCCACCTCACCGCGGCGGCTTACCTGCGGCTGTTAATGCCCGTGCTGCTGCCGCCCGAAGTGACGCGCGTCATTTACCTCGACGCCGACCTGCTCGTCCGCAGCGATCTGGGCCAACTTTGGGATGAGGACCAGGGCGGGCACGCCGTGCTGGCCGCGCAAGACGCGGGGGCTCCGTGTCTCGATGCGGCTGCCATGCTCCCTTCGTTCCCACGCAGTCGGCGGTATCTGGCCGCCACGAAACCCGTCGCCAACTACCGAGAGCTCGGCCTGCCCGCGGACGGCAAGTATTTCAACAGCGGCGTGCTCGTCATGGACATCGCCCAGTGGCGTCGCGAGGACTATGCCCAGCAAGTGCTCGACTGCCTCCGCGAGCATCGGCGGCACGTCCTGTGGTGCGATCAGTACGCCCTGAACGTCGTGCTGGCGCGAAAGTGGCGCGCCTTGGACCGGCGGTGGAATCAAGGGGCGCACGTCTACTCGTACCCCAGTTGGCGCGATAGCCCGTTCGATCGCGAAACGTTCGCCCTGCTCCGCAGCGACCCGTGGATCGTGCATTTCTGCTCGCCGTCGAAACCCTGGCAGTATTTCTGTGCGCACCCGTTCACGCGCGAGTTTCGCCGCTACCTTGATGCAACCGCCTGGAGCGGCTGGCGGCCCCCGCGACCGCAGAACTTTCTGCAGCAGTGGTGCCAGTTTCACTACCAGCCGCTGCGCCATAAAGTGAAGTCGCACCTACGCACGTTGAGATACGCCGTCGGCCGCAAACGCCGTCGGGCAGCCTAGCAAGGCGCGGCAGAGCTGCCCACCAATTGTAGCCCCGGGCTCTGCCCGGGGGTCGCGTACCATGCGGAACAACCCTAGCACGACCCCCGGCCAAAGGCCGGGGCTACAGGCGGCCCAATTGGCGCACAGTCGTCAAGAGTTCTTCCAGTCTTCACCATTCATTTTCGCCAGCGCGAAGATGAGCGACTGCGTACCTGAGCGGCTGTGGCCCATGGCCGCCGCTTCTTGGTAAAGCCGCTCGGCGAGCGCCACGCCTGGCAGCGTTAGATTCATCCGCTGGCATTCTTCGAGAATGATCGCGAGGTCCTTCAGAAAGTGCTCCACGTAAAAGCCCGGCGCGAAGTCGCCGCGGATGATTCGCGGCGCCAGGTTCGACAGCGACCAACTCCCCGCGGCGCCGGGGGAAACCGACTGGAGCACCTTGTTCAGATCGAGCCCCGCGCGATGGGCGTACAGCAGCGCCTCGCAGATGCCGACCATCCCCGCGCCGATCAGCGTCTGGTTCACCATCTTCGCATGCTGCCCGGCGCCCGGGCCGCCGTGGCGAACCCACGTCGAACCCATCGCCTTCCAGAACGGCTCGAGC
>JBGSYU010000024.1:0-6281 GCA_041750715.1 Lacipirellula sp. | reverse complement strand
CAGCGCCGTCGTCGCCGGAAATCCGCCGATCGGAACCGTCGCCTGCGCCGTGCCTGGCAACGGGTCGCCAGGATAATAGGGCTGCGCCGTCCCCGGCGTCAGCACGCGAGTCGACGGCGGCGGCACGCGGTCGGGCGTGAGGAACGGATTGGTGAGCGGCGTCGATTGGTTCTTGCAACCAAACGCCGTGGCGAGAATTGCGATCGCGAAAGCCAGACCGGTGGCGCACCGCATGGCAGCATCCTTTCTGCCTTGTGTGACGGCGGGAAACGCAGCGCTACGACGGGTGCCGCGGGGCACGGATGATAGCGAATGCCCGACGCCCGTCCAGACCAACGTCGCCGCTTGCGGCTTAGCGGCTAGCAGCTAGCGTCCCATCGCCCACAAACGGATTCAAAATAACCAGCGGCTGCGTCGTCGCCTTCGCATGGCTAGTCGTCTCATCTGCCGGCGCCGCCTCAAGCTGCGGCGCCATGTCTTCCGCTTCCCCTTCAAAGTACGGGTTTTCAATCACCTGCGGCTCACCCGTCGCCACTTCCGGCGTCATCACGCCCGGCGGATACGCGAACGGACTGTAGCCGTAGGTCCGCGGCACGGGATAGCTGTAATACACCGGCGGAAACGCCGCGTGATAGGGAACGTTGTCCGCCAGCACACTGTACAGCCGACCCACGTCCCAGGCGCCAAAACCATAGCCGCCAAAGCCGCCGCCGTAGCCGGCGCACTGTGCGGAAGCCTGGTTTCCAGCCGCCGCGGACGCAGTCAACACGGCGGCGATTAAGAGGGTTCGTCGGAGATTCATGGTGCAGCACCTTTGCGAGGGAGAAGTCTGTTTCGAAGGCGGGATGGCCTGCGGGCCTACCTTTTAGCGTAATCACGAAAATCGCAGCCGCAACTAGTCAGAAGCGGGCGAATTCCGTGTGCCGCCCGCCGCACCGTCGTTCTATGATGACGAAATGACCGCGGCCGATCTCACCGACGCCCTCAAGCAACGTGCGGCCGAACTCGGCTTCACCCTCGTCGGCGCATGCCCCGCGGTCGCGCCCGCCGGCGCTTCCAGGCTGGATGAATGGCTCGCCCGCGGCTACGCCGGCGACATGCACTACATCGCCCAGCGGCGCGAAGCGTACGCCCATCCGCGGCACGTGCTCGAAGGGGTGCGCAGCGTCCTCATGCTCGCCATGCCGTACAGCGCCGCGGAGCCGGCGACCGTGCAACCGGGCCAGGGGCGCGTGGCCCGCTACGCATGGGGCGGCGTCGACTATCACGATCTTCTCCGCGAGCGGCTCCACGCGCTCGCCGACTTTCTCAAGGAGTTGGCCCCGGGCGCACTCACCCGCGGCGTCGTCGACACGGCCCCGCTTTTGGAACGAGAGTTTGCGCAGATGGCTGGCCTCGGTTGGGTCGGCAAGAATACGTTGCTGCTTAACCGCCAAGCGGGGAGTTACTTTTTTCTCGCCGCGTTGCTGACGGACCAAACGCTGCGCTACGACGCCCCGCATGAAAACGACCACTGCGGCACATGTACCGCCTGCCTCGACGCCTGCCCGACGGCGGCGTTTCCGCAACCCTACGTCCTCGACGCCTCGCGGTGCATCAGCTACCTCACCATCGAGCTCAAAGAGCAAATGCCGGCCGAGCTGCGTACGGGCGTCGGCGATTGGCTCCTCGGCTGCGACGTTTGCCAGGAAGTATGCCCGTGGAACCGGTTCGCCCAGCCCGCCGAACTCCAAGAATTTGCGCCGCTAGAGGAAATGAACCCTGTAGCGCTCGCCGAATTGTTCAGCCTGACGGAAGACGACTTTCGTCGTCGCTTCCGCCATACGCCCCTTTGGCGCCCCCATCGCCGCGGCCTGCTGCGAAACGCAGCGATTGTGCTAGGAAACCAGCGCGACGAAACGGCGACCGACGCCCTCGCCCACGGCTTGAACGACCCGGAACCTATCGTCCGCGGCGCCTGCGCCTGGGCCCTCGGCCAGATTGCAACGTCCCCCGCGAGCAACCTGCTCGCCGGAAGAGCGACGATTGAGACCGACGCAAGCGTCCAAGACGAAATTGCCGCGGCGCTCAGCGCGATTGACGCCGCCGACGATACGCCAAGAATGTTGGTTGGAAGTCCACGCCCCCAATTAGCCCCCGGTCAGTGACCGGGGGCTAAATGACATGATCCAACGCCACTCACCATTCGCCGCCCTCGCCAACCTCCGTCTCGGCCACGTCGCCCTCGACTTCCCCGTCGTGCAGGCAGCCCTCTCCGGCTACAGCGACACCGCGATGCGCGTCATCGCCCGGCGGCTGGGCGCCTCCTACGCCCTGTGCGAGGTGATGCTCGACTACTTCATCGTCCAGGTGAAGGACCGGCCGCGAAATAGCCATCTCATGAACGTGGCCGACGAGGAACATCCGGTCGGCGGACAGCTCATGGGAGCGGAGCCCTCGCAGTTCGGCCCCGCGGCCAAACGGCTGGTCGAGCGCGGGTTCGACGTTATCGACATTAATTTTGGCTGCCCGGTGCGAAAAGTTTTGGGCCGGTGCCGCGGCGGCTTTCATTTGAGCCAGCCGGAGGTCGCGCTGGAAATCGTCGCCCGGGTGCGCGACGCCGTGCCCGACCACGTCCCCGTGACGGTGAAGATGCGGCGCGGCATCGACGACTCCGCGGAAAGCCGCGACAAGTTTTTTGAAATCTTCGACGGCGCCTACGAGCGCGGCGCCGTGGCGATCACGGTTCACGGTCGAACGGTGATGCAGCGCTACGACGGCCCGTCGCGCTGGGAATTCTTGCGCGACCTAAAAGCCCACGCCGGTAGGCGCGTCGTCCTAGGCAGCGGCGACCTGTTCAACGCCCAGGCCTGCATCGACATGCTGCGTTACACCGGCGTCGACGGCGTGACCGTCGCCCGCGGCGCCATCGGCAATCCTTGGATCTTCGCCCAAGCGCGAGCCCTGGCCGCCGGACAGCCGCTCCCCGAACCGCCCACGCTCCACGAGCAGTGCGACGTAATCGCCGAGCACTACCGCCTGGCGGAAGAGCTGTACGGCGCCGAGCGCTGCGTGCCGACGATGCGAAAGTTCGGCATCAAATACGCGCAGCTTCATCCGGATCACAAGGACGTGCGCGAGGACTTCGCAAGCGTAAAACTCGCCGGCGGATGGCGCGACGTGCTGGCCAAATGGTACGCGACCGACGGCGCCGGCGTGCATCCCGCAATCGACGAGCCCAACCCGCTAGCAACCGTCGAGGCGTGAACCTTCTGCTAAGCTACCGTGTCTTGCCGAACACGGCAGACCCCGCCTTGCGCCAGCGCCGCTCAATAGCCAACGGGCACAACCGGTCATTCTGAGCAACGCGAAGAATCTAGAACCCCGCTAGATCCTTCGCTCCGCTCAGGATGACGGTTCGCGCGCAGGATGACGTCCGCACACAGCCCCCTGTATTTCGCACAGCCCCAGTATTCCAATGTCCAGCGGAATCACAATCAACGGCTCCTGGTGGTCCCGCCCCGCCGGCGCGCGCGAAGTCCTGCAAATTGCCCTGCCGATGGTCGTCACGACTCTCTCGTGGACCCTCATGCAGTTCATCGACTCGGCGATCTTGATGTACAAGATTTCCGGCACGGCCTTCGGCGCCGCCTATCTCGCGGGCATCATCTGGTTCGCGCTGATGAGCCTGCTCTACGGTCTGTGTTCCTACGGCAGCACGTTCGTCGCGCAGTTCTACGGCGACGGCCAGCCGCACAAGATCGGCCCCGTCGTTTGGCAGGGCGTGTGGTTGGCGATGGCGTTCATCTTCGTTCTGCCGGCGGCGCAAGCCGTCGCGCCGTACATCTTCGCCGCGTTCAAGCATGAAGCGGAGCTGTCGCGCCTCGAAACGCTGTTCTTTCAGATCCTGTGCTACGGCGCCCCTGGCATGCTCGCGGCGCAGTCGCTGGAGGCGTTCTACAGCGGCCGCGGCAAGACGTGGGTCGTGATGGTGGTCGACTCGTGCGCCGTGGTCGTGAACTTGATCCTGGCGTGCGTGCTGGTGCTCGGCTGGGGCGGCGTTGAATCTTGGGGCGTCGCCGGCGCCGCCTGGGCGACGGTGCTGGCCCAGTGGTGCCGGGCGGCGATGTACGCCGCGTTGGTGCTGCGATCGCAGAACCGCGAGCAGTTCAACACAGCCGACGCACGTTTCGATTGGAGCCTCATGCGCCGCCTGATCATCTTCGGCGGCCCCAGCGGCGTGCAAATGATGCTCGACGTCGGCGGATTCTCCGTCTTCATGTTGTTGGTCGGCATGCTCGGCCTGGTCGAAACCGAGGCCACCAGTCTCACCTTTCGCATCAGCCAAGTGGCGTTCATGCCCGTGTGGGGCTTCGGCATGGCGACGGCCGTGCTCGTCGGACAGAAGCTGGGCGAGGATCGGCCCGACCTGGCCGAGCGAGCGCTGCGGACGGCGCTGCTGCTGTGCGTCGCCTACATGGGGACGATCTCGCTGATCTTCGTCGTCTCGCCGGGAGTGTTTCTGCATGGCTTCTTCTTGCACGGCCCCGAAGGCTCCGCGGCAGCGACCGACGAGGCGGTGCGCTCGCTCACGATCCGTCTCATGCAGTTCGTCGCCGCGTACAACTTGTTCGACGCCGTGGTGATCATCTTCGTCAGCGTCCTCCGCGGCGCCGGCGACACGCGGTTCGTCATGCTCATGAGCCTGGGAATGGCTTCGATTCTCGCCGGTGGAACCGCGCTGGGCGTGCTGTGGCTTCATTGGGACGTCTACGGCGCCTGGTGGTTCATCACCGCCTGGGTCTGGGCGCTGGCCGCCGTTTATTTCTTGCGATACCGTACCGGCAAGTGGAAGTCGATGCGCGTGATCGACCAGATCCACCACGGAATCCATCTTGAAACGTCCGGCCCCCTCCCCCTCGTGGGAAGGGCTGGGGAGGGGGTTGGCAATTGAGCACACGCTCCCATGGCCGTCACCCTGAGGTACCCCGAAGGGTCTGGCCAGATTCTTCGGAGTACCTCAGAATGACCAGGCGTACGGGGCTTTGCAGTTCTCGTTCTTACTATCGCAGAATCCGCGGCACGATCCCGCGAATACGCGTCCCGAACCCCTTCGGGGATCCCGCCTCCTCAGCCGGCGCCGCAACTGCCGCTTGCGGCTTAGCCGCCAGCGCCGGCGTCGGAATATACTCCACCAGCCGCCGCGGCAAATAGCCGTCGACAAGCCGCTGGCAGTCCATCAGTTGCCCGTCCTCCAGCGCCGCTTTGGCGCCCAGCAGCCGCTTGGAAAGTTCCACGCGCTGCGCATCGGCGAAGCGCAGATCGAAGAGCCGTACGTCGTCGACCCACGCCTGACCACTGCCGGTGAGGTGGAACTGGATACGCATCTTTCCGGCGCTTGCCAAAGGTAGTTCGTCGAACGCGAATTCGCATTCGGTCCATTCATCGCCCAGCGTCTCCGCATCTCCTAGCGGGGTATGATGCGGTTGCATCGCGCCTCGCGACTCGTATTCCAACCAGGCGTAAAGCCGAGCGCCGGCCTGCAAATCGGCGGCGCGAACCTTGGCTCGCACCACGATCTGACCGGTCGCCGGAATCGCGAATAAATCGCTTTGCACCGCGACGCCCAGCGCGTCCTTGCTGCGAAGGTGAACCGACCGGCCGCCGGGCGGGCCATCGTCGACGGCCGCATCGACCGTTCCGTGCTCGCCCACGCGAGGTTCCCAGCCGATTAGCCGGCCGCCTTCGGCGACGCTTTCGAACTGCGGATTCTCCAGCACGGCGTACGCCCGCTCTACATTTAGACTCGTCATCCGATCCTGAATCTCAATCACGCGGCGAGCCATGTCGGCGCGGGCTTCTTCGGAAATCTGCGGCACGAACGCGCCCACGCGCATCGTCCGCGACGAAAAACGCCTCGCCTGCATCCCGTAAGGCGGAAGCGCGACGGACCAAGTCTGTGCGCCGCGGGGCAGCGTGCCGTTGGCGGCGTTGCCGATAACCGCCGTCGTAGTCGCGGAAATTGCCGCGGCGTCGCCCCCGAGCTGCCGCCACACGAGCTGGTCGTCGCATTCCAGCGGCAGCGCCACGTCGACGGGCCAGCGCGATTCGTTGATGACGCAAATCGTCGTCGAGTTCTCCTCGCGATAAACGCGCAACGCGATCGGTTGGCGCCGCTCCGTGCGCACTTCCGCGGTCGCCGGCGGCAGTTCCTGAAACGTCCGCAGCGCTGCGACATACCCCTCGTTTTCGCCAAGCAGCAGCGATTCGCCGCCGCTGGCCAGGATCACCATATCGCGGCT
>JBGSYU010000023.1:0-2294 GCA_041750715.1 Lacipirellula sp. | reverse complement strand
CGGGCCGACCTGTTGGAACGCCTGGCGACGGTCGCGAAGGATCCGACTGAGCGCGAGCAATGGACCAAGCAACTGATCGATATGGTGAGCGCCGCCGTCCAGGAAGGCAGCTATCCCGAAGGGTTGGAGCGGCTCCAGAATCTTGAAGCCAAGCTGACGGCTAACAAGGCGAGCGAAGATCTGCTCACGCACGTCGAATTCAGCCGCATGCAAGCTGCGTGGGGTCTCGCCCAGTCCGATCCCAAGGCCGAGTACGCCAAGATTCAAGAGGGCTGGCTGAAGCAGCTTGAGGAGTTTGTCGCCAAACACAAGTCGAGCGAGCACGTCGCCGAGGCGCTGCTGCAATTGGCGATGGCGAGCGAATTCGGCGGCAACAAGGAAGCCGCGCAGAAATGGTATCAGCGACTGGTGAAGGATTTTCCCAAGAGCGCAAAGGCGCCCAAGGCGCACGGCGCTATCCGCCGGCTCTCCGCGGTCGGCAAGGCGATTTCGTTGAAGGCCGCCGACGTCAACGGCGGTGCGCCGGTCGACCTCGCCCAATACAAGGGCAAGGCGGTGCTCATTCACTATTGGTCGACGTCGCTGCCCGGCGGTAAGGGCGATCACGAACTGATCGCCGACCTCTACAAAAAGTACGGGGGCGCCAACTTCGAAGTGATCGGCGTGAACCTCGATTACTCCAAGGATGAAGTGGTCGCGTATCTCAAGGAAAACACGCAGCTCCGCTGGAAGCAGCTCTTCGAGCCCGGCGGTTTCGAGAGCCGACTGGCCAACGAGCTGGGCATCATCACGCTGCCCATGGTGATTCTCGTCAACGAGAAGGGCGAAGTCGTAACCTCAGACCTGCAGGTGCCGGAGATCGAAGACGAACTGGCAAAGCTGCTGGCCGAACGCGTGGCGAACGCAAAGTAAACGCGCGATTGGGTGAAGTCGCACTTCCGCGATTTGGCGCGTGTTTGTAAAAGCTGCACACGCCGATCGCGTAAACGGTTCGGTTTTCGACCTTCCTGCAATTGGCACGGCAATCGCTCCCCGCATACCCGGTTGCCGCGAGACTGAATGCCTCGCGCCTCACATCGCTTCGGCCGTGCTTACAGCGCAAGATGCGTATGCCTCGCGGCCATGTCACCCCCGCTCCTCGACTCAGGACCGAGAATGGATTCTCGGCGATCTACGATGGACTACACGAGCTCGCTTCAGTGCGGATGGGTTGCCATCCATCTCTTCGGTTTGATCGCCGCGTGCCTGGTTCGCATCTACGCGGGCACGGTCGCGGAAAGCCCGCTGCAAGGCGCCTATCTGCTCGGCCTGGCGGGCGTAGCACTCGCGACGCTGGCTGGCGAACAATTCAGTTGGTCCCTGTGGACCCTCTCGGCGACGACGCTATCGCTCATGATCGCGATCGCCATCGCCGACTTCCGCAGCCACCAGCACGAACCGGTTTGATAGGAATCAATATGAACCACGACGACACGACGAACATAAACAGCGCGTCGATTGGGACGCGGTATGCCGGCGGCGTCCCGTTTAGCGCTGGTCGCCAGACCATTAGCCGCGCGTGAGAAACTGGTCTAGCGGCCAGCGCTAAACTGCGGGAACTAAATTACGCGTGCGTATATCGGCGTGTTCGCGTCGTCGTGGTTCAATTTGCAACTGCGATCTTTCCCGTACGACTCGATTCACCCGCAAAATCGGAAAAAGACTCCCATTCGGCACGACCGATTGCCGAAACTTCTATTCAGACCGACGTAGCGCGGCCGCACTCGCGCCGCGCTTGCTAGCACAGCGACACGCGCCGCCTTGCCGCTTGCATTCGGTCCCGTGCAATTGACTGCGAACAAGCTGTGCGCGACGGGTCTTTTCCAGTGCCTGTGCATGCCAGCAACGACTTCTCCAGGAGGGGACCATGCGAAAAGTGATTCTTGGCCTCGCGATCGCTGCGCTGGCGTGGGGGCCGGTTAGCCGAGTCTCGGCCGATACGGCCGACGATCGCGCCGCCGCCCAGCAGATCGCCGAAAAAATGAAGCTTAGCGGCCAGCTCAGCGACTACCGCGTCGGCGTGAAGTACCAAAACGGCGTCGCCTGGCTCATGGGCAGCGTCACTAGCGCCGAGCAAAAAGCGATCGCCGAACAGATCGCCCGCGAGACCGAGGGCGTCGACCGCGTCGTCAGCAAGTTAGAAGTGACCGGCGGCAACGAGCGGCAGGCCGGCGGCATCGAACAACCGGCCGCGATCGGCGTTAATCGCCAGTTTCAGCCGGCGTCGGCCGCGGCGCCGATCGCGATGCCGCAGC
>JBGSYU010000022.1:0-11713 GCA_041750715.1 Lacipirellula sp. | reverse complement strand
CGACGTCAGCGGCCCCGTCACCGGATTCAACGGCGAACGCTTCGCCGACGGCGTGATCGGGCTCGAAGACCTCGAGGTGTGGAAGGCCAACTTCGGCCGAACGGCCTCGGTGAGCAACGTGCAGTTCGATTACGTCCGCGTGTATTCGACCGCAGCCGCGACGGCCGTTCCTGAGCCGGGCGAATTGGCGCTGATTGCGATCGGAGCGTTGTCGCTGGCCGTGCGAAATAGTAACCGGTTGAAAAACTGTAGCTGGCCTCTGTGAGGCCCCGATTTCGTCGAGGCTTCGGGGTCTCATACCCCGGCTTCATTTGTGTTACTCGGCAAATTCATAACGACTTTACGGCATATTATCGTAGCATTCCTTGCTCCCATCTCCAAAATAGGTAAAGGCGGTATCTGGCGTGAGGCCAATGAGGCCGCCGCTCGTATTCGACTTTTCCAGGCCCGCGTTGGGTTGCGAACGACTCGACGACGCAGACTTCAGCGTAGCTCCGCTGGGTTGCTCCCCTTGGAGTTCCAGAGTTATCGCCAGTCACCTTTCAATCACCCTTAGGAGTTTTCCAACATGAGATCGTGCATCCGCCCATACGCGTTAGCGCTCGTCGCCCTAGCCACTTCAGTCAGCAACGCATGGGCCACGCCAGTGACGCTGACGAACCCGGGTTTCGAGGACGACGCTGCGACGGACCCCGATGGCTTTAACGAGTTCAAAACCGGGTGGGGAACGCCATTCAGCGGCTTCGGTGAACGCCTTTCGGGAAGCCTCGACTATGGCGGCGACAATGCCGGCCCCGTCTTTGCCGGTGAGGACAATTACTTGCTCCTTCGAGTGGCAGGCACCAATGGCGGCGCGGCTGGCGGCGTGTCGATCGTCGACGGCTCGCAGGCCGTCCCCACGACCATCATGGCCAATATGCGATATACGCTGTCCGTCGACGTCGCCCATGCTATTGGGGCAGCGTTTCCAACCCCGCCCGTCGACGATACGTTTAACAACTTCACCGCGGCCCAAGTACTCGTTCGGGTGTTCAATATTGCCGGCGGCAACATTGGACTTGGCCAGACGGCTGGCGTGACGATGGTCATCGACGCCCCGCTCGTAGCCGAGGGCACGAAGGAGCGATGGACGATCACATACGACACCGACGCCGCCCCAGCCAACCTCGGCGGCGGACTGGCGATTCAGTTGTTCCTTCAGACCAACGACGCCGGCGGCCCACTGGAGGCCCTGTTCGACGACGTCGAGCTTGACGTGTCGCCCATCGTCGACGCAGACGCCGACTTTGACGGGGACGACGACGTCGACGGCGAAGACTTCCTCATCTGGCAGCGCGGCTTGGGCGGGCCTGCCACGCCCGCGACGGGCAACGCCAACGGCGACGCCGTCGTCGACGGCGCCGACCTCGTCATATGGAGAGACCAATTCGGCCAGGGTGGCGGATCAACGGCTAACGCCTCTACGATTCCCGAACCGAGCAGCTTCGCGCTGCTGAGCTTGTCCGGGCTGGCCCTGGCGTCCATCCGCCGCAAGCTGAGGAGTTAGTTAGCCGAAGGGACCTGAACTAACGACTAAACGGCGCACGCTGACCGGTAAGGGGGGCAAATTTTTGCTTCCGGTCGGAGTGCGCCGTTTGTCGTATTTGGGAGGTCACGCTCCGATATAGCCCCGGCCTCTGGCCGGGGGTCGCGTAGCGCTCCCGTGTCGCCCTGTACTCCATACGGCCCCCGGGCAGAGCCCGGGGCTGAAGTTGCATGAGCGCCGGTTTCGCCGCCCTCACTCCGTCTCCAATTCCACCTTCTGAATGTTGTACGAATAATACGGCCGATCGGCCCCGACGAATTGAAAGTCGGTCCATACCAGCCAGAACGACTTGCCGTCCTCCGATATCCACTTCGGAGCGATCTGCGGCTGGTAGGCGTGGGCCTTCTCGTCGCCCGCGGGCATCCACTGCTGCTCTTCGTGGATCTGCGTCCACGGGCCCCAGGGCCGGGGCGCCGACCAGAACCCGAGATAGCTAGGCTTGCCGAACCACAATCCGTCCGGCGTGCAACCCATGCCCCAGTTGGCCATGAGGTACGTGCCCAGCGGCTTGTTGTAGACCACGCTGGGGTGCCAGGCGTACGGATGGACCTTCGTGTTCACCCAGCCGGTGGGGAACGTGTGAACGACTCCGCGGGCCGCGACGTCGCTCGACCACTGGGCCATGCCGTCCGGTTCGCTGGCGACGAAGAATTCGAAGGCGCTGCGGTCGAGAATGCGGTCCTTCGGCACGCGGCACAACACCAGTTGATTCATCGTGCCTTCGGTGCTGCCGTTGGGCGCGAAGATGTACGCGAAGCCGTCTTCGTTCTGCACGTACGCCTTGCCCATTTGCAGGACCGTGAGCAATGAAAACGCGTCGCCCGGCTCCTTGAAAAACGCCATGTTCTCGTGGCTGCGCTGGTCCCACGGCTCCCACTGCACGGGGGTCGAGCCGTCCTGGTTGTGCCAGGTGGCGCCGTTGTCCGGCGAATAGATGAGCTTGGCGCCGACGAATCGCGGGTGGGGCGCGTTTTGATCGAAGGGCCGGTCGGGCGTGCTGAGGAACTGATAGATCGTGTCGCCAACGGCTAAGACGCCGAAGCCGTAGTAGCGACTCGTTTCCAGCGCGGTGGGTCCCACGAGCAACTCCGGATACCCGGGCGTGTCGTCGAACTGGAGCTTCGGCGCCTCGCCGCGAATGGAAATCATCCGGCTGTTGAACAGCTTGTGCGGCACGTTTGGCCACGGCTGGGCGGCGCCATCGCACAGCCCCGCGACCACGCGGTCGTCGCTGGTCCAGCTCATGTGCCAGTTATCGCCATCGCCGCCGAGACGCGCCACCGTGTCTTCCAGGCGCTTCAGGCCGGTGATCTTCGCCGGGGCAGGCTCTGCGGCCAGGGAGAAGTCGCTACCAAGCGCTAGCCCCATCGCCGCGAGGACCGCGAGGGTTGGCGGCGTGAATCGTGGACCAGTAATCTGCATCATGTCATTCGCCCTTTCGATCGACCATAATAATGGATCGCGACGGCTCTTGCAGGCGCGAGGGTGGCAATTCTGCGGAAAAAAGACGTTGGGGACGCCGGGACCGGGACGGACCGGCTCGCATAGTGAGTTGTTTTTGCGATGCGAGACGAAGCTAGCTACTATTGCGACTCGTGCGGCGAAGAAATCGTAGTGCCGGTCGATTTGGCGGGAGGACGCGAGCAGACGTATGTGGAAGATTGCCCCGTTTGCTGCAACCCCGTGGTGATTCACGTTCAGATCGACGACGACGGCGAGATTTCGCTATGGGGCGAGCCCGAGTAAATTGTCGTTGGAGGTCCGGTTTTGCCGCCGTTTCGTCGGCCTTCGAATTACAATTGAGAAGTCGCCGCACGCCGCGTGCAAGGTTCGCCGCCTCTCTTTCGAGCCGCTTCCATGACTCAACCGCTCACGCCGCCGCCGCTCTCCAAAATTAAACTGGCGGACTTCGACCCCCAGTATGTCGCCGACGACTGGAACAAGGTCTCCGCCGAATCGCGGCTGCAAGAAAACACCGACGCGATCGCGGATCTCGCATACCGGCTCTACGCCGAGCATCGCCGCTCGGTGCTGCTGGTGTTGCAAGGCATGGACACCTCCGGCAAGGACGGCACGATTCGGAAAGTGACCAGCGGCGTCAACCCGATGAATTTTCAGATCACGTCGTTCAAGCAGCCCAGTTCCGAGGAGCTCGATCACGATTTTCTCTGGCGAATCCATCAGGCCGAACCCAACTACGGCGAGATCGGCATTTTCAACCGCTCGCACTACGAAGACGTACTGATCGTGCGGGTTCACGAGCTGGCGCCAAAGGCGGTGTGGAAAAAGCGGTACGACCAAATCAACGACTTCGAGCGAATGCTCGCGGAGAACCGCGTGGCGATCGTTAAGTGCTATCTGCACATCAGCCGGGATGAGCAGAAAGAACGCCTCGAAGCGCGGCTGAAGGATCCGCAAAAGCGCTGGAAGTTCAATCGCACGGATTTGGAAGAACGAAAGTTTTGGGACGACTACCAGCAGGCGTACGAGGACGCGCTGACGCGCTGCAACACCGAGCACGCCCCGTGGCACATCGTGCCGGCGAATCGTAAGTGGTATCGCAATTTGGTCGTCAGCAATCTGCTCCGCGAGACGCTGGAAACAATCGACCCCCAGTTCCCGCCGGAAGAGCCGGGACTGGACGAAATTGTGGTCGATTGAGCGGCGCCGCCCGACGCCCCTCGCCGCTTGCGGCTTAGCGTGAAGACTTCCCTTGCCGCCCGCCCGCGATGGGGCCATAATCCCTCCCCATGAGCACTCCTGAAATTGAAGCCGAGGCGATCGTCGAGAACGATGCGCCAGCCATCTCCGCGGAACATCTTCCGTCGCTGTACGCCGATCGCTCGTTCTGGGGGATGACGATCACCCAATTCCTGGGTGCGTTCAACGACAACCTGTTTAAGCAGCTCGTTCTGCTGCTGTCGATCACCGGCGTCGATGAAGCGTTGAAAAGCGAGGCCCTTGATAATCAGTGGCTGCCGATGCTGATGTTCGCGGTGCCGTTTCTCCTCTTCACGGGCTACGCCGGGTATCTGGCGGATCGCTACAGCAAGCGCACGATCGTGGTCTGTGCGAAGGTGGCGGAGATCGTCGCCATGGCGCTGGGCGCGGGGGCGTTCGCTTTGTACGGCACGTCGCGCAGCATGTGGCCGATGTACGCGGTGCTCTTTTTCATGGCCGCGCAAAGCGCGTTTTTCGGACCGGCCAAATACGGCATCCTGCCCGAAATGCTGCGCGACCGCGATCTACCCCGCGCGAACGGCTTTATGCTGATGACCACCTTCCTGGCGATCATCTTCGGCACGGCGGTGGCGGGGCTCTTGCTCGCGGACCATCGAAGCGAGGCGCAAATCGCCGCGGTCGACGCGCTCGCCCCTGCCGAACGACTTGCCGCCGACCATGTGCGCGTGGCCGGTCAACTCTGGATGGGCTCAGTGGCGTGCGTGGTCATCGCCGTCATCGGCACGATCACGTCGCTGTGGGTCAGGCGCGTGAGACCCGCCAACCCGCGGCTGAAGTTCACTGCCGAGGCGCTCACCGTTCCGCAGGACATGATCGCGCTGCTGCGAGCCGATCGGCCGCTCTTGCTGGCGTTGTTAGTTTCCAGCGTTTTCTGGCTGCTGGCCGGGCTGGTGCCGCCGGCGGTCAATTCCCTGGGTAAACTCGTGCTGCAAGTCGGCGACGACAACACTAGCTATCTTAGCGCCATGATCGGCGTGGGCATCGCCGTCGGCTGCGTTATCGGCGGCCTCGTCTCTCGCGGCCGCGTCGACTTCCGCTTGCTGCGAACGGGTAGCATCGGCTTGATGGTCTGCCTGGCGATCGTCGCGATACCCGCCGCCGGCGATGTTAGCCAGCTCAAAGACGCCGCGGGCAAGCTCATTCACCTGCCGGGAGTTGGCGAAAGCACGCAACTGCTCGGTTTTTGGGCCAGCATGCCCGCGTTTCTCATCATGGGCGCGTTCACAGGCCTGTTCGCCGTGCCGCTGCAAGTGTTCATGCAATCGCGCCCGCCGGACGACAAGAAGGGCCGGATGATAGCGGTCATGAACCAAGCCAACTGGATCGGAATCTTGTTCGCAGTCGGACTCTACTGGTCGCTCACCAAACTGATCGAGTGGCAACACTGGCCGCGATCGATCGTGTTTGTGTTCATTGCCTTGCTGATGCTGCCCATTGCGATATTTTATCATCCGAAGAATGAAAAGCTCAGCGAGACGTGAGCCTGCGCCGATGATACGTAGACGAGTCTCTCCGAGACTCGAATTCGCGAGTCTCGGAGAGACCCGCCCACGCGGGCCGCCTTTAGTTCTGGGCTTTCTCCGCTGGCACGCCATGCAGCTTCGTCTCGGTGAATTGCAGGTCGACCAGCGCCGCCACGGCCGCGTCGGGGTCGAACGCGTCTTTGTCGACCGCGACGATCGCCGTCTTGTTTTCCAGTTCGACCTTCACGTCTTTAACGCCCGGTTGCTTGGCCAGCGTTTCGCGGACCGTGGGGACGCACGAGTGTTCGCACATCATGTCCGGGACGTCGAAGGTGATCGTCGGAGCATTGTTAGCGTTAAAAACTACGGGCGTTGCGTTCCCGGTCTCTTCGGCGACCAGGGCCGCCGCTTCCGAACTCGTCAAGTCGGCGTCTTCGATGGGCGCGTTCTCGTTGCACCCGAAAACGACCGCCATCAATAGAATTGCTGCGGTAAGAGTCAACCGTTTCATAGTCATTCTCTCCTAGGGAATCGCCGTCTGGTTATTTTGCGTCGGCCGCGACAATTTCCACCAACTCGCCGCTTTCCGCCATGGCGCGGATGTCTTGCGTGATTTTCATCGAGCAGTATTTCGGCCCGCACATGCTACAAAAATGGGCGCTCTTGAACGTATCCTGCGGCAACGTTTCGTCATGATACCGCCGCGCCGTTTCCGGATCGAGCGACAGGTCGAATTGCTGATTCCAGTCGAAGTCGAACCGCGCCTTCGACAGTGCGTCGTCCCGATCGCGGGCGCCCTTACGCTTCCTCGCGATGTCCGCGGCGTGCGCGGCGATCTTGTAGGCGATCAGCCCCTGCTTGACGTCTTCGCGTTCGGGCAGCCCCAGATGCTCTTTGGGCGTCACATAGCATAGCATCGCCGCGCCTGCCCAGCCGGCGAGCGCTGCACCGATGCAACTGGTGATGTGGTCGTAACCCGGCGCGAAGTCAGTCACCAGCGGCCCGAGGACGTAGAACGGCGCCCCGTCGCACACCTCAATCTGCCGCTCGACGTTCATCGCGACTTCGTCCATCGGGATGTGCCCGGGACCCTCGACCATCACCTGCGTGCCGCGGGCCCAACCGCGCTTGGTCAGTTCGCCGAGTACGTCGAGTTCGGCGAACTGGGCGTCGTCGCTCGCATCCGCCAGCGACCCCGGCCGCAGGCCGTCGCCCAGGCTCCAGGTCACGTCGTATTGCCGCATCACGTCGCACAAGTCGTCAAAGTGGTCGTAAAGCGGATTTTGCTTGCGATGCGCCATCATCCACTTGGCGATCAGCGATCCGCCGCGGCTGACGATGCCCGTCACGCGGCCCATCGTCAGGTGCAGGTGCTCCAACTTCACGCCGCAGTGGATCGTCATGTAATCGACGCCCTGCTTCGCTTGGTGCTCGACCATGTCGAGAAAATGCTGCGGGCGCATCTCTTCGATCTCGCCGCCCAGCTCTTCCAACATTTGGTAGATCGGCACCGTGCCGATGGGCACGGGCGAGGCGTCGATGATCGCCTTGCGAATGCCGTCGATGTTTTTGCCGGTCGACAGGTCCATCACCGTGTCGGCGCCGTAGTGGACGGCGGTGTGCAGCTTTTCCAGCTCGCCGTCGATGTCGCTGGTGACGGCCGAGTTGCCGATGTTGGCGTTCACCTTGCAGGTGGCGGCGATGCCGATGGCCATCGGCTCCAGCCTTCCGGCCGCATGAATCCGGTTGGCCGGAATCACCATCCGCCCCGCAGCGACTTCGGCGAGAACCGCCAGAGCCTCGAGCGCCTCGCGACGGGCGACGAACTCCATTTCGGCCGTGACGGTCCCGGCCCTAGCGTGCTCCAACTGCGTGATTGGTTCGGCCATCGAAACCTCAAATCCCCCTCCCTTGAAGGGAGGGGCTAGGGGAGGGATTTGCCCACGGTTATCTCGCACGTTGGCGATTCACGCTCATATGTCGGCCGCGTCGAGAATTTCATCCTATCGCCGAGGCGTCCGTTGTCAATGAAGCGTCGACGCCCGCCGCAGCCTACGCTTAAGTAACGTTCAATCGGCATTGCCTACTTGCCTCAGCATCGGGACAATTCTATTTCACGTTCAGCTCGTCGCCCGGTCGCGGCGCACCTGCCCAGGAAAGCCCGCCGCTTGAGCCGTTCGCGCCCACTCGTGAAATCCGCCCCGCGGACCATCGCCATCGGCGACGTCCACGGCTGCAACACGGCCTTGGCGACGCTCCTCGACAAACTCAAGTTACAGCCGCAAGACACGGTCGTAATCCTTGGCGACGCCATCGACCGCGGGCCCGATAGCCGGGACGTGATTCGACAATTGATGGAGCTAGGCGAGCGTTGCCGCATGCAGTGCATTCAGGGCAATCACGAGCAGATGCTGCTCGACGCCGTCGACGGCCGCATGCCGATGCAGGAGTGGCTCGTTCACGGCGGCGCCGATACGCTCGACTCCTACGGCAAAGGCGCGGGTCTCGGCGCCCTCGACCCCGAGCACGTCGAATTCATCCGCAGTTGGGGCGACGTGTACGAGTGCTCGTCGCACTTTTTCGTCCACGGAAACTACCTCGCCACCCGCCCGCTCGATCGCCAGCCATGGCGCGACCTGCGCTGGCAGTCGCTCAAATGGCACACGCCCGGGGCGCACATCTCCGGCAAGACGGCGGTACTGGGGCATACGTCGAACAAGCAAGGCGAGATCGTCAACCTCGGCCACATCATCTGCATCGACACGTTCTGCCACGGCGGCTACTGGCTCACGGCGCTGGACGCGACGACGGGCCGCGTGTGGCAAGCGAATGAGGCGGGCGAGTTTCGGACTGTTGAACTTTCCCCGATTCGCGCAGGCCAAGCCGTTGATTTGTGAGGAGCGAGTCCGGCAAGCGCGAATCGGGCGACGAATCAATCGAACGGGTTGATAACGCGCAAACGCGAAATGCCGTCGAAATCGTCCACGTTTTCGGTCACCAGCGTCGGGATGTGGTGAATCAACAGCGTCGCGGCCAATTGCATGTCGAAATATTTTTGGCGTCGCACGCCACATTGCTCCGCCAGTTGCAAGGCCATTAAGACAATCGACGCCGTCAGCGGCAGCACGTCGAGATACGGCAGAGCGGCCAACTGAGCGATTTTCGCCCGGGCCTCGGCTGACGTATCGGGCGGCTGCTTCTTCGGGCCGGTCAGGTTGGGGTACATCTCGGCGAGATTCTGCACCGAGATTAGCGCGTCGCAACCCGGTTCGCGGCCGCGCTCGATGACCTCACGGGCCTTAGCGGCCCGCGGGTCATCCTCCAGCGTCGCATAGATCAGAACGTTCGTGTCGATAAGGTAACGACCGTCAATCGTCGGCATACGTTTCTTCGCGTGAGAACTTGCCGATAAAACGGCCAGCGGTGCTGGGGATATCGCTTTCGGCGGGACGCGTACGCAACCATTCGGCGATCACCTGCTCGATTTGATTGCTCAACGAACGGTTTTCCTCCCGGCTGATTCGCTGGAGGGCTTGCGCGTAGTGAGCGTCAATAGTAATACTGAGTCGCGACTTCATAATACTAGTGTAGGACTAACTGTGCGGAACGTCAATCGGATAAGCCATGCGGTAGCCCACCACATGCGGACAGCGGCGAGAAGAGATTCGCCCCCTAGTTCCGCAGGCCGTCGAGGGCGACCAGTTGCCAGCGGCCGTACGGATTGAACATCGGCGCGTGCGCGGGAACTCGGTCGTCGGGTTGAGCGTAGGCGCGAAAATTGGGCAGGACGACGTCGCTGACAAGATCGCCGTCTTTTAATGTTACGCCGCTGAACGCCGTGTAGCCCAAGAAGCTGTGGATGGTTCGATAGTCGCGCTCTTCGACCCCCGTCTGGGGAATGATGGCATCGCGGAATCCCAGGATGTGCATGCCGATGGAGTAGAGCTCGTCGTCGGTTCGCACGGTGCTGACGAACGCCCAATACACGCCGCCATTGTCGGCGCTTTCGTGCAACGTCAACCAGTCGCTGGCACCGTGGGCAATGCCGCTGTTGTCGACGAACACGCCGGCGCCGCCGGCCGTGAGCACGGCCGCCGCGCCCGACATCAAACGCTTCGCCGCTTCAAGGCTTCCGCCGCGGCCGGTCAGGCAGACGTTCACCCGGTAGTCGTCGATCTGCTCTCGTTCGCTCTCGGTCGGCAACTTCGGACAAGAACTGGCGAAGATGCGCGGAAACTCCTCATCCGCCGGCAGGGCGTGCAGTTCGAATTCCGAGCCGTCCGCGAGCACGAGCGAATTTGACGTGCAACGGCAGCCGCGCGGCAAGTGCGTATAAAACTCACTCGGGTCGGACCATGCGCCCGGGATGCGTAACGTGACTTCCGGAGCATGTTGGCGGGAATCGTGGGTACGCATGCCCGCGATTTTACGGCGTACGCCCCGTGGAACAACCCGGCTTCCGTCCAATTTGCCGACTCTCCCCGAGGCGGAATACCGAACGCCGCGAGAACCAACCGGAGGTTATGCCACGGTGCGAAATGGCCCAGCCGCCCCGCGTTTGGACGACGGACGGGGTGGGAGGGCGAGGCTCCTGCCGAGCCGTTGAATCGACGCGCGGCATTACGGCTCGGCAGGAGCCTCGACCTCTCGGAGATTCATTTCAGATTCGCGGCGGCGGCGCGTTCGAGATTCAGCTCGAGCAGCTTGGCCAACAACTCGTCGTCGCTCATCGAGGGCGACCAGCCGTAGGCGGCGAAGACCGCTTCGTCGAGACGACGGTGGGCCAGGTCGAGCCATGTGGGGCGTTGGTTGTAGAGATTGGTGAGCGTGCGTTTCTTGAGCTCGTTGGCGCTCGCTTCGTCCCGCGGGATGGTGCGGGGGTATTTCACCGTGCCAATTTCCGGCACGTGGTCGCGTTTCTCCGAGACGCGAGAATTCGGGAGTTTCGGAGAAACTCCCCCATGTGGCTCGATGTAGCGATCCCAGGGGCCGCCGACCGTGCCGGGGAATTCGAGGGTTTCGGTGGCGGTCCACTCGGGCGGGTTAAGCCAGTTGTTGCGGAGCGCGTTGAGCTCGCGGGCGGCGGCGGCGATTGATTCGCGCTGGGCGTCGGTCGGTTCGGGGAACGGGAAGGTTTCGAAGCAGGTTGTCGCGGTATATCGGGGTCGTGTAGTTAACCGTGTTCCGAGCTTAAGTCCCCAGAGTTCATGCAGTCGAGAATGAAGCACGCCGAGAAAGCAATCGTCTGCTCTGGCGAAGGCGACGAGTTGGTGATCCGGAAGGATTGGAAATTCCATCCACACAAATAGTCGATGCTTCGATACGATTGCTGTAACGATAAATCGGGATTTCGAGAGAGAGAGCACTTCTCATGCCGCCCCGTGGCTCGACATGAATCCACCATCGAAGACGATAGGCCTCTCGACGGTTGTTTCGCCGTTCCGGAAACACATGTTTGCGTACATGCTCAAACGGCGCTTCATAGTGCGATGCGAAGTCTTCAGTAGCATCGACGCCGTAATCAATTATCCACATTGATCGCTGTCGCCGAGTAATATCCAAACCGTTGGTCCAGGGAACGACTACATCGCTATTCGGTCGTCCATTGGGATTCGGCAACGTGAGAAACCTGCGAGCAGTTGCATCATCGATATCGAAGGCGCCGCCTTTCGTGTCTCCCATGAATCCAACGCCTGAATTCGCCGGTAGACGTTTTGCCAGAGTTACGTCGGCCGTTGACGTCAAATTCGCGTTAATCGCTGAAACGCAATTACCATCTAATTGAGGTGGACCCCAAAACCTGGACAGCTTGATAAGGTAGTAAAAACCCACCCTGGGGTTACCTTTCAGGAGGTCCGACGGTGTCGAGAAAGCGACGGATATTGGGGGCGGCGTTCAAGGCGAAGGTGGCCCTGGCGGCGTG